>NZ_VWWM01000024.1:0-113029 GCF_011752945.1 Paraburkholderia sp. Cy-641 | reverse complement strand
GCCCGGAGACCGCGTGCGCGTGACCGCGCGCCACGGCCTCACGCTGAGCGTCGAGCCGGTCGAGCCGGTCGTGCCGGTCGTGCCGGTCGTGCCGGTCACGCCGGCCGGCGCCCAGATAAAAGGAGAACGCTCATGATCGGTTTTACATTCGGCTTCAGCAGCATCCTGATCCTGCTTGCCGCGGCGCTGATTGCGTCGTCGGTGCGGATTTTTCGCGAATACGAGCGCGGCGTCGTGTTCATGCTCGGGCGCTTCTGGAAGGTCAAGGGCCCGGGGCTCGTGCTGATCGTCCCGGTCGTGCAGCAGGTGGTGCGCATGGATCTGCGCACGGTCGTGTTCGACGTGCCGCCGCAGGACGTCATCACGCGCGACAACGTCTCGGTCAAGGTCAACGCGGTCGTGTATTTCCGCGTGGTCGATCCCGAGAAGGCGGTGATCCAGGTCGCGCGCTACTTCGAGGCGACCAGCCAGCTTGCGCAGACCACGCTGCGCGCGGTGCTCGGCAAGCACGACCTCGACCAGTTGCTGTCGGAACGCGAGCAGTTGAACGCCGACATCCAGAAGGTGCTCGACGCGCAGACCGACGCGTGGGGCATCAAGGTGTCGATCGTCGAGATCAAGCACGTGGACATCAACGAAACGATGATCCGCGCGATTGCGCGCCAGGCGGAAGCCGAGCGCGAGCGGCGCGCCAAGGTGATTCACGCGGAAGGCGAGCTGCAGGCGTCGCGGCAACTGCTCGAAGCCGCGCAGACGCTCGCCCGGCAGCCGCAGGCGATGCAACTGCGCTACCTGCAAACGCTGACGACGATCGCCGCCGACAAGAACTCGACGATCGTGTTTCCGCTGCCGATCGACCTCGTCAGCGCGGTGCTGGAGCGCTTCGGCAAGCCGTCCGCGCCGTGAGGGTCGGATGTTCTGAGCGAGAGCCTGTCATGAAAAAACTTTCCCGTATCGAATGCGGCGTACTGCTGGCCGCCGCCTGTATCGGCACCGTGTGCGCGCCAGCCGTAGCGCAAGCCGACCCGGCGGCGTCGCCAACGCGCGCCCAGGTGCGCGCCGATCTCGCCGAGTGGCGCGCCGCCGGCTACGAACCGCTCGACTGGCTCGGCTATCCGGTCAGCGCCCAGCGAGCAGGCCGCATCGTCGCCGAGCGGCGCGCGCAGCAGCACTCCGAGGCGGCGACGGTGCACTGAGCGGCGACGATGCGCTGAGCCGTGGCGGCCGTCAGTTCGCGCTTGCGGGCCGCGGCGAGGTATCATCACGGCCCTTCGATACCCTCGCCGCCGCGCAGCCGCGGCACAGCAGCCGGAGCCCGCACCATGCCAATCTGGGTCGATGCCGACGCCTGCCCGGCCGTCGTCAAGGACATGCTCTTTCGCGCGGCGCGCCGTACCGGCGTGTCGCTGACGCTCGTCGCCAATACGTTTCTGCGCGTGCCGCCCTCGCCGCTGATTCGCGCGATCCAGGTGCCGGCCGGTTTCGACGCCGCCGATCAGTTGATCGTCGAGCGCGTCGCCGCAGGCGATCTCGTCATCACCGCCGACATCCCGCTCGCCGCCGCCGTGCTGGAAAAGAACGCGCACGCGCTCGATCCGCGCGGCAACTGGTTCACGCCCGGCACCATCGAGGAACGGCTGCGGATGCGCGCGATGCTCGACCAGTTGCGCGGCAGCGGCGTCGATACGGGCGGCCCGTCCGCCTTCAGCCCGCGCGACGGCAAAACGTTCGCGGGCGAACTCGATCGCTGGCTCGCGCGCAACGTGCCGCGCGGCGATGCACCATGAGGCGCGATGGTGCGCAATAACGCGCAGTGATGCGCCGACGCCACACTCGGACGGCCAATCCACCGGCTGACGGGCCCCGGCGCGCCGCGCAAGCCGCCGCGAACGCCGGAGCGCCGCCATTCGTGATTACAATTCCGCGATAACGCTGGCGCGGTGCCCGCAGCACGGTCGGGAACCGCCGCCGCGCACGGGCCGCGCTGCCGCCCCCGCCGCGGTGAATCGAAGAAAATCGAAGCACCCGCATCAATCACAGAAACAGAAACGCCGCAGCAACGCCACAGAAACACCCGCCCCACGCCGCAAACAACACCTTCAGAACGACGAGAGAGAAAAGACCCGCCACATGGACTCGATCAAACGCTACTTCGGCTTCGACGCCGTCGACACCAACCTGCGCACCGAAGTGCTCGCCGGCGTGACCACCTTCCTGACGATGGCCTACATCATCTTCGTCAACCCGGCGATTCTCGGCGACGCCGGCATGCCGAAAGACGCGGTGTTCGTCGCAACCTGCCTCGTGGCCGCGCTCGCCTCGATCATCATGGGCTTCTACGCGAACTACCCGATCGCGCTCGCGCCCGGCATGGGCCTGAACGCGTACTTTGCCTACACGGTCGTGAAAGGCATGGGCTATACGTGGCAGGCCGCGCTCGGCGCGGTGTTCATCTCCGGCTGCCTGTTCCTGATCGTCACGCTGTTCCGCGTGCGCGAGGTGATCGTCAAGGGCATTCCGCACTCGATCCGCATCGCGATCACCGGCGGCATCGGCCTCTTTCTGGCGATCATTTCGCTGAAGTCGGCCGGCGTGGTGGTCGGCAATCCGGCCACGCTCGTCACGCTCGGCAATCTGCACGACCCGCACGTCGTGCTCGCTGCGATCGGCTTCTTCGGCATCGTCACGCTCGACTATCTGCGCGTGCGCGGCGCGATCCTGATCGGCATCGTCGGCGTGACGATCCTGAGCTTTTTCTTCGGCGGCAACGAGTTTCACGGCGTCGTGTCCGCGCCGCCGTCGATCACGCCGACGCTGTTCCAGCTCGACATCCGCGCCGCGCTGTCGTCGGGCGTGCTGAACGTCGTGCTCGTGTTCTTCCTCGTCGAACTGTTCGATGCAACCGGCACGCTGATGGGCGTCGCGAATCGCGCGGGGCTGCTCGTCGAGGGCAAGATGCACCGGCTGAACCGCGCGCTGCTCGCCGACAGCACCGCGATCCTCGCCGGCTCGCTGCTCGGCACCTCGTCGACGACCGCGTATATCGAAAGCGCGTCGGGCGTGCAGGCGGGCGGGCGCACCGGCGTGACCGCCATCACGGTCGCCGTGCTGTTTCTCGCGGCGCTCTTCTTCGCGCCGCTCGCGGGCGTGGTGCCCGCCTACGCGACCGCGCCCGCGCTGCTCTACGTGTCGTGCCTGATGCTGCGCGAAATGCTCGATCTGCCGTGGGACGACGCGACCGAAGTCGTGCCGGCCGCGCTGACCGCGCTGCTGATGCCGTTCACCTACTCGATCGCCAACGGTGTCGCGTTCGGCTTCATCTCGTACGCGGGCCTCAAGCTGCTGACGGGCCAGGCGCGCCAGGTGAAGCTCGTCGTGTGGATCATCGCGGCGATTTTCCTGTTCCGTTATTTCTATCTCGGCAGCGAGTAAGGACGTCGGCGCGTGGCGACGCTTCCGGGGCGCGGCCGCGCGTGCGAACGGGGCGGGCAGCGGGCAGCGGCCCCAGGCGGTGAACCCCGGCAGTGAAACCGGACGGGCGGACCAGACGAGCGGCCCCAAACGGGGCACGCCACCCGGCAGCCTCGCGGCACGTCAGCCACGGTCAGGCAACTGCCGGGCAACCGCCAGCCCGTGCCCCGGCGCCGCTCGCGTCCCGGCTAAGGGGCGCTTAAGCAAAGATCGACGATCGTTCTCCGAAACTGCAGCCACCCCCTGGCACCGTTTATCATCCGTTGATTCCGAAAACGACCGACTTCTCCCGAGGAGCCCCGCATGTCTTCCTATAACCGCGCGACGGACCGCTACACGAGGCCCGCCGTCTTTTTCCACTGGATCATTTTCCTGCTCGTCGCGCTCGCCTATCTGGCCATCGAGATACGCGGCCCGCGCGGCTCCGACAGCCGCGCGTTCTGGACCGGCATTCATTTGTGGGCGGGCACGCTCGTGCTCTCGCTATCGGTCTTGCGGCTGCTCTGGAAACTCTGGGCCGGCGCGCCCGAGGAAATCGAAAACACCCGGCTGCTCGCGTTCGCGGCACGCGCCGTGCACCTCGCGCTCTACCTCTTCATCTTCGTGCAGCCGCTGCTGGGCATGCTGATGCTCAACGCCGGCGGCCACCCGGTCACGCTCGCGGGGACCGGCATCGGCTTCACGCTGATCGGCGCGGATTCGATCGCCCGCCCGCTGCTCAAGGACGCGCACGAATTGCTCGGCAACGTGTTCTACGGGGTGATCGGCGTGCACGCGCTGGCGGCGATCGTGCATCACGTGATCTTCAAGGATCGCGCGCTGCGGCGGATGATCTGAGCGCGAGGCGCGCAGAAACACGCTCGCCGCGATCTTGCACGGCGCGGCGTGGACAATGCTCGGGCAGCGTTCAGCAGCGCTCACATAAGCGCCCAGGCGGCGCCCAAACGGCGTCGCTCAATTGCGCCAGTTGGCCTCGTAGAAGCGCACATAGCCGCTTCTAAGCACGAGGCATTGCGCCCGCGTCTCCGACAGCAGGCGGCGCGTGGCGGCCTCGATGCGGGGCCGGTGCGCGTCGAATGCGACGACCATGTCTTCGAGCCGCGGCGATAACGCGCCGAAGTGATCTTCGAGGGCTTCCGCAGTGATCATGCACTCCACCCTCTGCCCGTCGATCATCGCGGGAAACGCCAGGGTCAGTTCGCGACCTGAATATTCAGGCGCTTCGTTCGGGAATTGGATCTGCATGGGAATCACCTGGAAAATTGCCGCGCATGAGGTGATGCGGTAATGCGCGCACGGGTTGCATCCTGTCGTGTCCGCCGCTCGTTCCTCCTTGTCCCATGCAGCCGACGCGGGCCGTCACCTTGTTGCGGCAGCGAGTTCGCGGCGCGCCGAGGTGAATTGATTCACTTTAGACGAGTTCGCGCAAGGCGCAAGCCTTACCTGGGTTTTCCTTGAGATGCGTGCTGGTGGTGTGCGATTCGGTGCGCGATTCGAGGTGCCTTCAATGGGCTCCTGATGCGCATTTCGCCGCACACGCCGGTGCATGTTGCGGCGCGGTATGGCGCAACGGCAAAGAAAGGCGCGAAAACGGCGGTGAGGGCAAAACTGCGGAAACAACTGCGAAACCGGCCGCGCGATTGCGTGTAAAGTGTCGCGCTCGACCGCTCGCTGCCGCGCGCCGCCCCTCATTCGCACGATGCCCGACTCCATCCGCCCGCCTCTGGTTCGCGTCGAACCGCTCGGCCAGAGCTTCGAAGCCCCCGATTCGCTGACGCTTCTCGAAGCCGCCGCTTTCGCGAATCTGCGTTTGCCGCGTTCGTGCCGCAATGGCACATGCCGTACCTGTCTGTGCAGGATGACGGCCGGCCGCGTGCGTTACACGATCGAATGGCCGGGCCTCAGCCGCGAGGAAAAGACCGAGGGTTATATCCTGCCGTGCGTGGCGATCGCCGAAACCGATCTCGTGATCGAAGTGCCGGACGCGATCGAATTGCCGGCGCGCTGAGGAGCGAGGCAGCGACTTAGCGCCCGCGGTTCAAGGCTCGTAATTCAAGGCCCGCGATTCAATACCTGTGATTCAGGGCCGGTGACTCAGCGCCCGTTGCCGAGCGCGCGGGAAATCTTCTTGTCCGTGTTGTACTGGCTCAGCGCATAGACCGACCAGATCGCGGCCGGCACCCAGCCGATCAGCGTGACCTGCAGGATCAGGCAGATGATGCCCGCGAACGGACGGCCAATCGTGAAGAACTGCAACCACGGCAGAAGGATGGCAAGCAATAGACGCATTCGGTTTTCCTGTGGGTTTTCCTGTGGGTTTTCCTGTGGGTTTTCCTGTGTTTCTATCCGTTTCTATCGTTCCGGCAGACCGCGTTGAGGCGCATTTACCACGCATTTAGCACGCATCTGCCGCTCGTTCACGGCTCATGTGCGGTATCAATCGTCGATCGGCGCAAAGCGCGGCGCCTTCACGCCGTCAAGCTCGACAAGCTCGAAAAACACTGTCGCGGGCCGGGTCCAGATCGTACCATTGGCCGCCCGGTAGACGATCATCGTGACCGTCGGATCGGATTCGAGCGTCGCCTCGCAAATCAGTTCGTAAATGCCGCCCTTGTAGTGCCGGTAGCGCACGGTATCAGTCCTCATATCGGGTTCGATCGAAACATTTGCAAGTGCGGTCCGCGTGCGTTCAAGCACGCATCAGCCGCCCTCTTTCAGCTGCTTCAGAATCTTGTAGACGGTCGCGCGGCCCATCGTCAGCACCGCGGCCACGTAGTTCGCCGAGCTGCGTCCGCGAAACGCGCCCTGCGCATGCAGCGCCTCGACGATTTCGCGCTTGTGCTCGCGCGTGAGCGCATTGATGCCGATCTGCCGTTCGCGCAGCCAGGTATGCAGATAGGTGTTGATGCGGTCCTGCCAGTCGTCGCGGAACAGATCCTCGGCGGGCGCGTCGGTCATCGAGCCGCCCTTGATGAACAGATCGAGCGTCGAGCGCACGTCCTCGAACACCGCAATATTGAAGTTCACGCACAGCATGCCGGCGGGCCTGCCGTCGTCGTCGAACAGGATGTTGCTCACGCAGCGCATGCGACGGCCGTCCCAGTTCAACTTCTCGTACGGGCCGATGGTTTGACCGCGCGCCGCGAAGTGCGCGTCGTCGAGCACCGACGGCGCGCCCACCTCGAGTCGCGACAGATTGTTCGCCAGATACGCGACGGTCTGATCGCGCAGATCGTGAATCACCACTTCGGCGCACGGATAGAGCAGCGCGGCGATGCCGTCGGCGATCGGCGCGTAGCGCTTGAGCAGCAGGTCTTTGACAGGCGACACGTTCTGATTGCGCATGAGATAAACGCGGGGTTCGAAGAAGGCGGCAAGGGTGCGGGCCGCGAATAGCGCAGCGATGCGGCTCGCCGAAGCCGGGTGGTAAAGCGCGCGCGCCGGCCCGGCTCGCAACGCGCCATTGTAGCGAGATGGGCCGGGCATCGCGACCGATGGCCGCCGCCGCGACATCGACGGCATGATGCCGGGTCCGCACGCCTGCGTGCAAAGCCCCGCCAGACGGGCGATGCGGGGCACATGGGGGGCGTGCGCGGAACTTTGCACTATCCAATCAGGCCCATTTAAGGCATCATATTGCAATAGTTGCATTTCGCACCCAGCAGCACTGGCAGCACCAGGCAGTCTCAAACCGGCATCTCCGCACCACCCCCGACTGTTCGACCGCCGCTCGCCGGCGATCCCGTCACCCCGGCAATGCGCCGCATGCATTCGCCGTCGCGAGTCGTACAACTGAGCGGTTCAGCTTCATGCGTCCGATGCGCGCGGCGTCCGCGCGACTTCAGCGTGTTTTTTCCGTCGAATCCGCGATTTCGCGCGGCCGCTCGAGCCATTGTCATTGAGCCTGCCCGGCCGGTTAGCCTGGCCTGTGCCAACCCTTTTTCATCGCGGCGCGCCTTCGGGGCTGCGCCGCCCGGTCCGCGCCGTCGCGCCGTACATCATCACGCGCGCCACGCGGATCACGCCATACAGGACACGTTGTTCATGAATCCAGCAGTCAAGACCTACAAGGGTTACGAAATTCATCCGCTCGTTTATCCGCACCGCCCGGCGGGCGCGCAGACGAGCCGCGATCCCGGCGCCGGCTACGACGCGTCGGTGCGCATCTGCCGCGTCGGCGCGAATGCGGCCGCCGACGGCCGGGTGTTCCGCCTGCAGTATCTGTTTCCGTTCGACGGCATGGGCAAGGCGCGCATCGCCTGCATGGCGCACGCCGAACGGCTCATCGACGGCCAGGTGAACGGCCAGTCGGTCGCCGATCTTTGAGCGGCCAGGGCGGCCGGCGCCATCGCAGGCACGGGCCGGCGGCGCGCTCCGGCGCGACACCCCGCCCAACCACGTATTCTAGGCCGCGTCGCCCGGTTTTGCCGGCGACCGGCTCTCTACTCATCATCCATCGACCAGGAGTTATGCATGGCGAAAGAAGAACTGATTGAACTTGACGGTATCGTCGACGAAGTGCTTCCGGACAGCCGCTACCGCGTGACGCTCGACAACGGCGTCGTGGTCGGCGCTTACGCATCGGGACGCATGCGCAAGAACCACATCCGCATTCTGGCGGGCGATCGCGTGACGCTCGAAATGTCGGTCTACGACCTGACCAAAGGCCGCATCAATTTCCGCCACAAGGACGAGCGCCCGAGCGGCGGCGCGCCCCGCCCGACGCAGGCTGCGCGGCGGAGATAAGCTGAAGCAGCGCATGGCGCACTGCGTACCCGCAAGATGCGGCGATGCAGTGCGCGCAAGTAGCGGGAAGGCACACCTCGCACCGCATGCTGCGCGCACGGCCCCCTACCCCCCGAACACCGCCCCCAGATCCTCTGCCGCTGCGCTTCTGCGCACCTGCTCGATCACCCGCTCCTCGAGTTCCGATAGATGCTCGCGCATCGCCGCCAGCGCGGCCGGCAGGTCGCCGGCATCGAGCGCGTCGATGATGCGCGCGTGCTCGTCGGCGGAACAGCTCGAACCCTTCGACGGATCGAACAGCGCCTTGTACAGCTCGGTCTTCGCGACCAGTTGCCCGACCATGCCGAGCAGTTCGGTGCCGCCCGCGAGTTCTGTCAGCAGCACGTGAAACTGGCCGGCGAGGCGCACGGATTCGTCGATCGCACCCGTGCGCAGCGCCTTCTCCTCGCTGCGCACATGCGCACGCAGACGGCGCTTGTGAGCGGCGCTCAGCGCGCCGCACAGCGACGCGGCGATGCCCGCCTCGACGATCTGCCGCGCGCGATACACCTGACGAATGTCCTCCTCCGACGGCGACGGCACGAACGCGCCGCGATTCGCCTCAAGCACGAGCTTGCCCTCGAAGCCTAGTCGCGCGAGCACCTTGCGCAGCGCGCCGCGCGTGCAGCCGAACGCCGCCGCGAGGTCGCGCTCGACCAGTTGCGCGCCCGGCCGCAGACGGCCTTGCAGGAGCGCCGCGGTAATCGATGTGTAGATGCGCTCTTCGACGCTCGGCGCGGTGTCGTCTGTCGTCCCTGTAGCAGGCGCGGCGGATTCGGCAGGTAAAGGACGGCGGGTACGTGAGGCCATGAATTCAGTGACGGAAAAAGCGGGTAACGATGGAGCGAAGACCATGCAGAGCCGGTGTAAAGCCGGCGAGCATGGGCGATGCCGCCTTGCACGCCCGCGGCGTCCAGCCCGCGCGTAAGCGGCACCTTAGCCGCTCCTGAGCGGCAAGCCGGCATCGCGGCATCGCGGCATCGCGGCATCGCCTGGCATTCTAGCGGTGGCCCATGCGAGACGCCAAGGCGCTCGCGGCTCAGCCTGCATCGCGGCTTATGTGACGGCTTATACCGGACATTCCTCAAAATGGTTAACCATTTCAGGTTATTATGGCTAACCAAAAGAAAGCTTTCAGCGGTTTTTTCCGTTTCCGCGCCGCCCGCCCCATCGGGCTCCGGCGCACGCATGCGCCGCTGCTCGCCCGGTTCCATTCCGCGCCGCCGTTGCTCTTGTCAGGCCGCGCCGCTTTTTGCCTTCAGGTCCATCGTGAATTCGTCCTCCAGCGCCCGCTCGTCCCGCACCTCCGCGAACCACGCCAACCACGTGGTCCATGCCGCACTGACGTGGCACGACATCGTGTGGCTCGGCGCGATCGTCGTGATCGGCATCAATCTGCGGCCGTTGCTCACGTCGATCAGCCCGCTGATGACGACGATCCGCAACGCCACCGGCCTCAGCTTCTACGGCGCGTCGCTGCTGACGAGCCTGCCGGTCGTCGCGATGGGGCTCGGCGCATTCGGCGCGGCCGCGTTGACGCGCCGCCTCGGCGAAACGCGCGGCGTCGCGCTCGGCCTGCTCGCGATCGCGCTGGCCTGCGCGGCACGCGCGCTCGCATCGAGCGGCGCGACCCTGCTCGCGACGGCCTTGCTGGCCGGCGCGGGCGTCGCCGCGATTCAGGCGCTGCTGCCCGCCGTCATCAAGCAGCGCTTTCCCGCGCGCGTGCCGCTCGCGATGGGCGTGTTCTCCGCGTCGATCATGGGCGGCGGCGGTCTCGGCGCGAGCCTGAGCCCCTTGGTGAGCCGCGCGGCGCAATCGTGGCACGCGGGTCTCGCGGTCTGGGCGATGCCGGCCTGCATCGCGCTTGCGTGCTGGTGGCGGCTGACGCGCGGACACACCGCCCCCCACGCCGCGCATGAGCCCGCCGCAACGTCCACCGCACGCTTCTCGCCTTGGGTCACGCCACGCGCATGGACGCTCGGCCTCTACTTCGGCATCGTCAACGGCGGCTATACGAGTCTCGTCGCATGGCTGCCCGCGTTCTATCAGCAGCACGGCGCGAGTGTCGAGGCAAGCGGCTCACTGCTCGCGGTGATGACGCTGTTTCAGGCCATCTCGGCTTTGCTGCTGCCGCTCGCCGCGGCGCCGTTCCGCGACCGCCGGCCGTGGCTCGCGCTCGGTCTCTCCGCGCAACTGGCCGGCGTGCTGGGCCTGATCTTCTGGCCCGACGGCGCGCCGCTGTTGTGGGTCGGCATGGCCGGCGCGGGACTCGGCGGCGTGTTTTCGCTGACGCTCGTCACGGCGATGGACCACTCGGCCGATCATCGCGTGGCCGGTCAACTGGTCGCATTCACGCAGGGTGTCGGTTTTATCGTCGCGGCGCTCGCGCCGCTCGTGGCCGGCATCGTGCGCGGCTGGAGCGGCGGCTTCGTTGCCGCGTGGATCATGCTCGCCGGCTGCATCGCCGCAATGATCGCGTTGACGCTGGTGTTTTCGCCACGCAGTTATACGCGCTGGCTTCGAGCGCTTCAGTAAAGCCAGCGCTTCAGGCCACCCAGCCTCCCGGTTCGAACGCGGCCGTCCACGTGCAGTTCAGACCGCAATGCAGCGTGACGTGCCGCTTTAACAGACCGTACCCGGACAGGCCGTGCGCCTCGAATCCGGTCGATGCCCGCCGCTGGCGCGTAGCCACCCTACGCGCCGAATAGCGAGCCTGCCAACACCGAGCCTAGAAATTGAAGTTGTCGATATTGCTCGCGTCGAACGTGGTCGGCGGTCCGAGGATGATTTCGCCGTGCGCACCGACCGTGCGCTTGCCGAGCTTGCCGGCATCGAACGATTCGCCTTCCTTGCCGGTGATCTTGCCCGACGCGAGCGCGGCCGCCGCATACGCGGCGAGGTAGCCGAGCTGGTTCGGGTCCCACAACTGGAACGCCTGCACGGTGCCGTTCTTCACGAACGCGCGCATCTGGTTAGGTGTCCCGAGGCCCGTCACGGCCACCTTGCCCTTGCTCGACGACGACGAGATATAGCGCGCCGCCGCCGCGATTCCGACCGTGGTCGGCGCGACGATCGCCTTCAGGTTCGGATACGCCTGCAACAGACCCTGGGTTTCGACGAACGACTTCTGATCGTCGTCGTTGCCGTAGGCGATCTTCACGAGCTTGATCTTCGCGTACTCGGGCTTCTTCAGTTCTTCCTGCATCCACTTGATCCAGGTGTTCTGATTGGTCGCGTTCGGCGTGGCCGACAGAATCGCGAACTCGCCCTCGCCGCCCATCAGCTTCGATACGAGTTGCACCTGGCCCCGGCCGATGCCTTCCGCGTTCGCCTGATTCACGAACAGTTGCCGGCCCTCGGGCGCGGTGTCGGAATCGAACGTGACGACCTTGATGCCCTGGCCCATCGCCTTCTTCAGATACGGCACGACCGCGTTCGCATCGTTCGCGGCAATCACGATCGCATCCTGATGCTGCGTAATCAGCGTGTTGATGTACGAAACCTGCGACGACGCGCCCGCATCCGACGGTCCCACCACCTTGCCCACGCCGCCGAACTCCTTGATCGCGGCCATGCCGCCATCGTCGGCGATCACTTCATAGGGGTTGTTGATCTGCTTCGGCAGAAACGCGATTTTCAGGCCGCTTTTGAGGTCCGCGGCCCATGCGCCGCTGCAACTGACCGCGAGCAACGCGGCGCACAGCGCAGCCATACCGGTGTGACGTAGAGGTTTGAACATGAAGTGTCTCCTGCGTTGTTGTCGGGCATCGGAAGACCCGGGTTATCGGTCGTTGGGACTACGGAGATACGGAACTATCAGGAAACCGAAGCAGCCTCAGCAGTGGATGCCGCCGCGGACTTTGCGATGAAGCGCCGGTCGCGCGCCGCACGCCAACGCGCGACGAGGTTCGGTATCAGCACCGACGCGAGCAGCAGCACACCGGTCACGATGGTCAGCGTTTCGCTCGAAACGTCGTCGAGCGTCAGCGCGTTTTTCAGCACGCCGATAATCAGCAGCGACAGCAGCACGCCGACCATCGAGCCGCGTCCGCCGAAAATGCTGACGCCGCCGAACAGCACCGCCGCGATCACCGACAGCTCGAAGCCCTCGCCGTTATCGCCGCGCGCGCTCGTAAAACGCAGCGTATAGACGATGCCGGCCAGCGCGCTGACGAGCCCCGACAGCACGAACAGACGCAGCCGGATCTTCGCGACCTCGATGCCGGAGAACGCGGCGGCAGTCGGATTCGCACCGATCGCATAGAGGCTGCGGCCGAACGCGGTGGCTTGCAGCAATACCGTGAACAGCACGGCCGCGACGATCATGATGACGAACGGCAACGGAATAAAGCTCGCGCCGAGCGTGTCCATGCCGAACGCCGTATAACCCGCGGGAAAATCGGCGACCGCCTGGTCGCCGAGCAGCACATACGCGAGGCCGCGAAACAGCGCGAGCGTGCCGATCGTAACCGCGAGCGAAGGCAGGTTCAGCCTGACGATCACGAGACCGTTGAGCAGCCCGGCCAATGCCCCGGCGATCAATACGAGCACGATCACGACCGGCATCGGCAAACCCATATGCCACAGCACGCCCATCAAGGCGCTGGAGGCGCCGAGCACCGATGCAACGGAAAGATCGATTTCGGCCGCGACGATGATGAGCGTCATCGGCAGCGCCATCAACGCGATCTCGGTCAGATCGGCGAGCACGTTGCTCAGGTTCGCGCCCGTCAGAAACACCGGCGAGAGCCAGCGCCCGAGCCCGAGCGACGCAATCAGCACGAGCACGAGCAAGGCTTCCCATTGCAGCGGCGTTTCGCGTTTGCGCGTGAGCAGCGCGGAATCGGGTTTAGCCATGATCGCGTTTCCTCATCATGCGTTTGGCGACGGAGCGGGCCAGCAAGGTATCGGCGGCGATCGCGGCGACGATCAGCGCGCCCTGGATCGCCTGCTCCCAGAACGGCGATACGTGCAGCACCACGAGCGCGATGCTGATGACGCCGAGCACGAGCGCGCCGAGCGTCGCGCCGAGTATCGTGCCGACGCCGCCCGTGATCGCGACGCTGCCGACCACCGCCGCCGCCACGACCTGCAATTCGATGCCCTTCGCGGTGCTCGCATCGACGGTGCCGAAGCGCGCGAGCCACAACGCGCCCGCAAAGCCCGCGATTGCGCCGGACAGCAGAAAGCCCGCCATCACGCGCCGCTCGACGTTGACACCCGCGAGCCGCGCGGCTTCCGGGTTCGAGCCGATCGCATAGTGCTCGCGGCCGCCGCGAAACTGCTTCAGATAGACCGACAGCCCCGCGAGCACGACGGCCGCGATCAGCGCGAGCGTCGGGATGCCGAGCAGCGTGCCGGTGGCGAGCCGCGAATACGCGTCGGGCAGACTGGTCGCGTTGATCTGGCCGCCATGCACCCACGCGTAGTCGGCGCCGCGAAAGATGTAGAGCGTGGAGAGCGTCGCGACGAGCGACGGCACGCGTCCCACCGCGACCAGCAGCGCGTTGATGCCGCCCGCGACGAGACCGATCGCGAGCCCCGCCGCGAGCGCAACGAGCACCGGCATATGCGGAAACGCGACGTAGAGACTGCCGACCGCATATGCGCTGACGCCGACCGTCGAGCCGACCGACAGATCGATATGCCGCATCAGGATCACGACGGTCATGCCGGCCGTCAGCAGACTGATGATCGACACGTTGAGCAGCAAGTCGCGCAGATTCTGCAGATTGAGGAACTGCGGCCTGGCGAGCCCGGTGCCGACGATCAGCAGGATCAGGACGACGAACAAGGTGGTTTCGCGGCTTCTCGCGATGCTTGCGACGAGGCCGCCCGATGTGCCCGACGAGCGTTTCGGCAGCGACGGCCGGACCGGTGCGGGATGAGTCGAATGGCGCATCATGCCGCACGTCCCAATGGTGAAAGACCCTGACCGAGCGCGGCGCCCATGATGCGCTCCTCGTTCGCGTCGGCGCGCGCGATCTCGGCGCTGATGCGCCCTTCGTGCATCACGAGCACGCGATCGGCCATGCCGAGCACTTCGGGCAACTCGCTCGAAATCATCAACACGGCCATGCCGTCACGCACGAGTTCGGCGAGCGCGCCATACACCTCGGCTTTGGCGCCGACGTCGATGCCGCGCGTCGGCTCGTCGATGATCAGCACTTTCGGACCGGTCGCGAGCCACTTGCCGAGCACGACCTTCTGCTGATTGCCGCCCGACAGCGTGCCGACCGGCGCATGCGGATCGCCCGCTTTCAGGCGCAGGCGCGTGCCCCATCGGTTCGCGAGTTCCGTCTCGCTGCGCGTCGAAATCAGGCCGTGGCGCACGAGGCGGCCGAGCACCGTCAGCGAGGCATTGCGCGCAATGCTGAGTTCCAGGGCGAGCCCTTGCTGGCGGCGGTCTTCCGGCACGAGCGCGAGTCCCGCGCGCACCGCGGCGGCCGGCTTGCCGGTTTCGAGGCGCCGGCCCGCGAGCCACACTTCGCCGGCATCGAGCGGATCGATACCGAAGATCGCGCGCGCGACCTCGCTACGTCCCGCGCCGACGAGACCCGCGAGCGCGACGATCTCGCCTGCGCGCACCTCGAACGAAATGTCCTTGAACACGCCGATGCGCGTCAGCCCGCGCACCGACAGCCGCACCTCGCCCGGCGCGCAATCGGCTTTCGGATAAAGCGTTTCCAGATCGCGGCCGACCATCTTCGCGACGATCGCGTCGGTCGTCAGATCGGCGGTCAAGGCGTCGAACACTTTCGCGCCGTCGCGCATGATCGTCACGCGCTGCGTGAGCGCGAACACTTCGTCGAGCCGATGCGTGATAAAGAGGATCGCCACGTCGCGTTCGCGCAGCTTGCGCACGATCGCGAAGAGCCTCTCGACTTCGGGCAGCGACAACGCGGCGGTCGGCTCGTCCATGATCAGCACGCTCGCGTTCAGCGACAACGCCTTCGCGATTTCGATCACCTGCTGATCCGCAATCGACAGACCGCGCACGAGCTGATCGGCGCGCAACTCGACGCCGAGCGATGCGAGCAGCTCGTCCACTTCGCGATGCATCGCCTCGTACTGGATGCGGCCGAAGCGGTCGACCGGCTGCCGGCCCATGAAGATGTTTTCCGCGATCGACAGATCGAAGAACAGCGTCGGTTCCTGATAGATGACCGCGAGCCCGGCATCGCGCGCTTCGGCGGGCGTTGCAAAGCGGCGCGGCGCGCCGTTCACGAGCAGTTCGCCGGCATCGGGCTGATGCACGCCGGCCAGTATCTTCACGAGCGTCGACTTGCCCGCGCCGTTCTCGCCGAGCAGCGCATGCACTTCGCCGGGCCACAGCACGAGATCGCCGTCGGCCAGCGCGCGCACGCGGCCGAATGATTTGCTCGCATGCCGTAATTCGAGTCGCGGCACGGCGGATGAGGATTGCTGCACTGCCTGTCTCCTGAGTCTTTTTTCGCCGGGGTTTTCAGCGGGTTTTTTTGCGGATTCTTCCGCATTGCCGCCTCGCTGCTTCTGCGTTCTTTCCGTGCCTCGGTTGTACCGCGTCAAATGCGATAACAACGTTCCGCATTGCCGCGAAACAGCGCGTTCTTTTCAGCCTCGCTCGCATCGGCGACGATCGCCGCATACGCGCTCCACCACTCCGTATACGAACCGAACAGCCGGTCGACGGGAAAGTTCGACGCGAACATCGCGCGCTCGACGCCGAACGTATCGATCGTTTCGAGCACATAAGGCCGCAGGCTTTCGACGGTCCAGCGGTGATCGAACATCGCGAGGCCGCTGATCTTCACCGCGACGTTCGGGCAAGCCGCGAGCCTACGCATGCCCTCGCGCCACGCGCGATAACCGGCCACGCTATTACGATCGACGAACATGCCCGCATGGTTGACGATAAAAAGCGTGTCGGCGTGCTCGCGTGCCAGCGCGGCGGCCTCTTCCATTTGAGACGGATACAGTTGCAGATCGAACGACAGATCATGCCGGCGCAGCAGCGCGAAATGCTCGCGCCATTGCGGCTCGCGCATGAAGTGGCGGCCGACGTAATCGAACAGCCTGTTGTCGTGCACGTTGAGAATCTGCCGGATGCCGCGCGTATTCGCAAACGACGCATGCGCTTCGAGCAGCGCGGGTGCGTTCGCCGCGGACAGATCGACGGCAGCGACAATCGCATTCGGCATGCCGCGCGATTCCTTGCGATCGGCAATCGACTGAAGCCAGCGCGTTTCTTCGACCGGATCGGCGGGATCGTGATTCGCCTCGACGTGCACGAGTTTGAGCACTTCGATCTCGCCCGCTTCGCCAAGCAGATCGTCGAGCAGATAGTCGTGCTTCAGATCACGCGCGTCGCCGACGAACGACACGCCCGGATTGTCGAGCCACGGGTAGCGATGCGTCTTCAGGTCCCACAGATGAATATGCGAATCGACAACCTGCATGCGGCACCTTCGTCGAGTGAAAAGCGTTTCGAGGCTCGTTCGTGAGATTCGTTCCTGCGGTGCCCGGCCATAGTCACCGGCACCCGGCGGTACTCAACGGTATGCGGTACTCAACCGCCGAGCTGAAAAACCGGTTCGAGCCTCTGCTGAAACGGTGTGTGATCGGACTCGGTTCGCATGATGTCGGCCATGTAATCCCACCATTTGCGCATGATCGCGAGTTGCGGCAACTGGTCCATCGTGTGCTCGCTCGTGCGTGTCAGGATGGCGAAAAGATGATGCGAACCGGGATCGAAGAAAATCCTGTAGTCGCGCACGCCGGCGTGGTGCAGCGCGTCAACCAGCTCGGGCCAGATCTGCGCGTGACGCCGTTCGTATTCCTCGCGCATGCCGGGGTTGAGCACCATCCGGAAAGCGATTGTCTCCATTGCGGCCTGTCTCCACCCTACACGATGCTTGCGGTTCGTCGCTTTCTCGGGGAAGCGTATGGAACGACTATAATTCCAGCGTCGATAGCATCTCAATCCGTTGTTGGGATTGGGCGATCCACAAACCGAATCGCACCGGAACCATGAGCCAACATTCAGCCGCCGTCTCACTCGTCAACCGGCTCAAGTTCAAACACCTCGCCCTGCTCGTCGCACTCGACGACACCCGCAATCTCCATCAGGCCGCCGAGGCCGTCAACGTTGCCCAGCCCAGCGCGAGCCGCATGCTCGGCGATATCGAGGAAGCCTTCGGCTTCCTGCTCTTCGAGCGCAACGCGCGCGGCATGACGCCCACGCCGCTCGGCGTCGTCACGCTCGCCTACGCGCGGCGCGCGCTCGCCGAACTCACGCGCTTCGCCGAAGACCTCGACGTCAAACGGCGCGGCGGTCACGGGCAATTGACCGTCGGCGCGATCATGGGCGCCGCGCCCGATCTGCTGGCGATGTCGGTGGCCGTGCTGAAGACCGAAAGCCCGCTGCTCAACGTGCGCATTCTCGGCGAAACAAGCGACCAGGTCGTGCAATTGCTGCATCGCCGCGAAATAGACCTCGCACTCGGACGCCTGACGAATCCTCTGCAGCACAACGACTTCAGTTTCGAGCCGCTCGCGCGCGAAACGCTGCTGCTCGTCGTGCGCGCCGTGCATCCGCTCGCGCGCCGCGCGCGCATTACGCTGCGCGAACTGGTCGACTGGCCGTGGGTCGCGCAGCCGGTCACGAGTCCGGCGCGCGTGCTGTTCGAGGAAGAACTCGCGCGTGAAGGGCTCGCGACGCCGGTCAATCTGACCGAATGCGCGTCGATCTTCGCGACGCTGCAATTGCTCGAAAACTACGATGCGGTGGCGATGCTGCCGGAGTCGGTCGTGCGCGATCATGTGCGCGGCGGCCTGCTCGTCGCGTTGCCGCTCGAAATCGGCAAGAGCCTCGCGGGCTTCGGCATTCTCACACGCAAGGAAGAACCGCTCGCCGAACCGGCGCTGCGTTTCATCGAACTGCTGCGCGGTTTCTCGCGCAAGCTCGCGCGTGACGAAGGCGTGTCCGTCGGCAACGCGGCCGATACACCCGATACACCCATTACGCCCGCCACGGTGAATTGACGCAAGCATGGCTATTGCGCTCGACTCGCGCGCTTATTGCAAATTGACGAACAGGCCGCCATCGACGAGCAGCGCCGCGCCCGTCACATAGCGCGCGCGGTCCGAGGCGAGAAACACCACGCAATCGGCGACGTCTTCAGGGCGCCCCAGGCGACCAAGCGGAATGCGCTTCTCGAAGTAGGCTTTCTTCGCTTCATCGGCAAGGTCTTCCGCGTTGAGGTCGGTTGCGATCGTACCGGGCATCACCGAATTGCAACGGATGCCGAACGGTCCAAGCGCAATCGCGCACGACTGCATCAGCGAATGCACGCCGGCCTTGGTCGGTGTGTAATGCGTCTGCATCGCGCCGCCCACCAGCGCGCTGATCGAACTCGTCGCGACGATCGCACCGCCCGTGCCCTGCTTTTTCATCTGCTGCGCGGCGGCCTGCGTGACATAAAACGCGCCGTTCAGATTGACCGCGACCGTCGCTTCGAGCACCTCAGGCGTCATGTCGAGAAACGCGTGAAACGGGCAGATGCCGGCATTGCTCGCGAGCACGTCGACCTTGCCGAATGCGTCGACCGTGCGGCGCACCAGTTGCTGGCCCGTGTCGCGCTCGGCGACGTTGCCCTCCACCGCGATCACGCGCCGCCCTAGCGCCTCGATTTCGTCGACCACTTCCGCGACGGCGGAGCGGCGGCCATACGATGCGTCGTTATCGCCCCAGTAGTTGATCGCCACGTCCGCGCCTTCGCGGGCGCAGGCCACCGCGATCGCGCGGCCGATGCCACGCGAGCCGCCGGTGACGATCACCGCTTTGTCCTTGAGCAGCACGTCATTCTCCTTTGCTTCATTCGTCGTTTGGGGCAGGCGTAATGCGCCCAACGTGCTCAGCGTGCTCAGCGTGCTCAGCGTGCTCAGCGTGGATAAGGCCGCACCAGCGCGCATTCCGGATTGAGCCGCACGCCGAAGCCCGGCGTGTCCGGCACCTTCATGCGGCCATTCACGGGCACGGGCTCGTCGAGCAGTAGCGGGTTGAACATCGGCACGACTTCGTCGGCCTTCGGCGCCATCATCAGGAACTCGGAGAACGGCGAGTTGTGCCGCGTGACGACGAAGTGATAGCTGTACACCGACGAACCATGCGGCACCACCATCACGTTGTGCGCATCGGCGAGCGCGGAAATCTTGATCAGTTCGGTAATGCCGCCGCACCAGCCCACGTCCGGCTGGATCAGATCGCAGCACTGCATCTCGAGCAGCATGCGAAAGCCCCAGCGCGTCGCCTCGTGTTCTCCGGTCGACACCATCATGCCGCGCGGCACGTTGCGGCGCAGTTCGGCGTAACCCCAGTAATCGTCAGGTGGAAGACACTCCTCGACCCATTTGAGGCCGTATTCGTGCGCGCCTTGCGCGAGCCGCGTCGCATAACGCACGTCGAGACTCATCCAGCAGTCGTACATGAGCCAGAAGTCGTCGCCGACGCGCGAACGCATGTCGGCAAGTTTTTCGAGGTTCTGCTTCAGCCCCGCTTCGCCCTCGGCGGGACCGTGCTGCAACGGCAGCTTGCCGCCGATAAAGCCCATGTTCTTCGCGAGATCGGGCCGCGCGCCGGTCGCATAGAACACCAGTTCGTCGCGCACCGGACCGCCCAATAGCTGATATACGGGCTCCTTGCGCACCTTCGCGAGCAGGTCCCACAGGGCGAGATCGACGCCGGAAATCGTGTTGAGCACGATGCCCTTGCGTCCGTAATAGAGCGTCGCGAAGTACATCTGATCCCACATCTTCTCGATGTCGGTCACGAGCTGTCCTTCGAGAAAGCGCGCGAGATGCTTCTCGACGATGAACGCGCCGATCTCGCCGCCGGTCGTCACCGCGAAGCCGACCGTGCCGTCGCTCGCCTCGATCTCGACGACCAGCGTGCCGAGCACGTTGATGCCGAACGACTGGCGGCTCTGCCGATACTCGGGATAACGCGCCATAGGTGTCGCGATGTGATCGTCGATCCAGTGTCCTCCGGCTTGATCGTGATAGTCCGCACCGCCGCCGCGAACGATGAAGGCACGCACGTGCCGGATGGTAGGCATGGCCATGAAGGGACTCCGTGTGGGATGCGTCAAGGCATCGTCAATGCATGTGCGATGCGCGTTTCAGGCGGGCGCGATGCGCGCTCAATAAGTGGCGCGGCCACCCGACAGATCGAACACCGAGCCGGTGCTGAACGCGCAATCTTCCGAAGACAGCCAGAGGATTAGCGAGGCCGCTTCTTCCGGCAGCAGAAACCGGTTCATCGGAATCTTCGAGAGCATGTAGTCGATATGCTGCTGCGACATCGAATCGAAGATCTCGGTCTTCGCCGCAGCCGGCGTAACCGCATTAACGAGGATGTTTTTCGTCGCGAGTTCCTTGCCGAGCGACTTGGTCAGGCCGATCAAGCCGGCCTTGGATGCGCTGTAGTGCGAGGCATTCGGATTGCCTTCCTTGCCCGCTATCGACGCGATATTGACGATGCGGCCATAGCCCTGCCTGAGCATATGCGGCACGACCGCGCGGCAGGTCAGATAGGGGCCGATCAGGTTCACGTCGATCACGCGGCGCCACACGTCGGGCTCGAGCTCCCAGGTCGTGCCGTTGCCGCCGGTGATGCCCGCGCAATTGATCAGCACGTCGATCGAGCCGTGTTCGGCGACGGTCTGTTCCGTCGCTTTCTGGACCGCGGCTTCGTTGGTCAATTCGACCGTGACGGCGCTGACTTTGCCGAGTTCGGCCAGTTCGCGCTGGCTGCGCGCGAGACGCTCGCCGTCGAGATCCCACAACGCCACCGACGCGCCCGAGCGCAACGCCCGCTGCGCCACCGCATAACCGATGCCACGCGCGCCGCCCGTGATGACGACCGCGCGCCTCTCCAGATCGATCCGATTCATTGCCATGCTCCTGTGGGCACGCTTGGGCAGCATGCCATCGAGTTGTTGTATCGCTGCTATGCGCCTTGTTCGTGCCGACGCTTCGGTGAGGTCACCCGGCTGAGTCACTCAGTCAGGTCACTTAATCAGCTCAATATACGGGCGCTGCGATGCGCCAACAATTCGAGTATTGGAGAGGGCGATAGCAAAAGTGAATCGGGGTGGGCCGCGCGTACTTCACGAACACTTCGCGAGTACTTCATACTCGCCGGCCGCGAGGCGATGCAAGGCGAGGCGAGGCGATGGCGTAATCCTGCAAAAGCAATGTCCCGCCACCGCTAATCCGCGTCGACAAAAAGCATCGAAATATAAAGAATCGTCGACACGACGATAATGCCGACGCCGACCAGTACCCGCGTCCGGTCGAAATTGATGCCGCCGATGATGACCACGCCGATTCCCGCGATTGACGATAACGTGCCGAACGCCGCGAGGCCGACGTGAATCTTGCTGCTGATGAGCTTTCTGCGCTCGGCGTCTCCGTTAGGCTGCGATTCGTTCCGTTCCATTCGATGCTCCTTCGCGCGTTGCAATCGATCCGGATGCAGCGGCGAGCTTCATATCGAAAGACACCGCCGTCCATCCATGATGCGCTTCAACACGCATCCGCGCCTATGACGCGGATCACGCTGCGTTACTTCACCTCGGTGCCGCCTCGCGTCACCGACGCGGCCACCGCCGCGACGAACACCGCGTGCACCGAGTCGCCAACCTTGATCTGATCCAGCGCGACGTCGGGCGACACGTCGAGCGTTTCCATGCGCGTCGGGCCGCGCAGCGTGATCGTGCGGTTCTTGTGATCGATCTTGCGCACCGTCGCCACGACCTCGATGCGCCGCGCCGACGCAACGACACCGTTGGCCGCCGGCTGCGTGACTTCGGTATCGACACGCTTGCGGATGCCGTTCGGCGCGAGCCTGTCGACGCCGATCAGCACTGCCTTCTTGTAGGCGATCGTCACGATATCGCCGATATGCAGCTTGCTGACGTCGGCTGCCTGCGGGTTCACCTCGAACGTGTCTTCGCCGCCTCGCGGACCGCGCAGCGTCACGCTATTCGTCGCCGGATCGATCGCGACGACTCGCGCCTCGACATGCAGCAGCGCGGCCGCCGGCGCGTTTTGCTGCGCGAGCGCGGGCCCCGCCGTCGCGGCCAGCACCGCCAGTGCGATCGTCAGCGCTGTCACGCGCCCCCATCCCGAACCCGGTGTATTGCAAGCCATGCAACTCTCCTTTTGATTGCGTCGTTGGTATAGGAAAAACTCGTTATTGCCGATGACGTGCTACGCACCCGCACTCGAAAAAACGGGCGGACAAAAACAACGATGTGGAAAATAAACCGTGAATCGTGACGCGCGAAACACAATGCAATAAAGTGAACAACGCGTTGCCTTTATTCGCGAGACGAAAAAATCGCGCAACGCCGCCGCGCTTTTGCCCATGCAGCGAATAAGCGGACTTCTTCCGGATCACGGCGCGCGACGAGCCGTGCGGCTTCAGGCACGCGCTCGTGTGGGCGTCAGCGGCTGGGTCGGCGACGAGCCATAACATCTTCCTCGCGAGGATATCGATGACTGCACGATCACAGCACGGCCCGATTGATCCGGGCCAGGAAGTTGCCAATAAAAATTGGCAATGAATCGACAACGTTATGACTATTTCAAACTGTCAGGTGATGCTAACAAACGCGTAAAAGAATGGCAAGGCGAGTCACGCAACATCGCAATACACGCATTATCGAATGCATCATCTCTGCAAATTTTCGTGAAGATTTTCGTCAATCCGGATGCTGCCTCGATATCGATCGACCGATTGTTCGCATGACGATGCGAAACGAGTCATTCGTTGAGCTTCGATGCGCGGCGGCACGGCTCCTGCTCCGCGTTGCCGGGATACGTGAAAACCCTTAATGATAGGCATCGTAAGGGAATCATCGATTGCGCATCGCCAGATACAAAAAATTGTCGTCAATCATTGGAATACTGCGAGTATCGCTTTATCGGTCCGACGGAATTGCCGTCAAGCATCGCGCATGGAACTGCGAACCCGGGCATCGCGCTTGCTGCCCGCGTCGGCATCCGGCACAACACTTATTCAAAGGACATTGCACATGATTACCGCCCGCCCCTGCACCGCCGCCTGCGTGATCGACGGCCGGCTCGTCACGCTGACTTTCTACCCGGACAACGGCGTGCTGCGCATTGCCGATCCGTCCGGCGCGTGCCTGCGGGAAACGCGCTGGCACGGCTCGTGGCGCGCGTTGCTCGACGAATTCCGCGGCTATAACGACATCCCGGAAACGAATGAAACGGCGCGCGGTTACGACGATATCGTCGCGCGCCTCGGCGACCCCGCCTACCCGACGCGCGACATGGCCCTCGCGTGAAAGACCGTGTGAAAGATGAGCGAAGCGGTGCCGCTCCGCACTCGTCGCTGAAGATGCATTTAAAAACCGCTGCATTAAAAACGCATCGTTTCGCGGCACCGCGTTTCCGCACCGCTCGTCGTCAATGATTCGCCAACCGCACGCCGAGCCGCTCGCCGACCTTCACTGCCCGACATAGACCTTGCAGGGCGCCCCGGAAGCACATGAGCGACCGCCGCCCGCTTCCGATTGCCCCTCCGACGCGCCGCCATAAGACACATTGCGCACCGTCTGCGCTTCCTGCCTCGGCTGCCAGCCACGGCCGAACGACATGTCGGTGGTGGCCTGCGCCGATTCGTTCGCGTTCTGCTGCATCAGTTCGCGGCCCGACATGCCGGACCCCGGCTGCTCACCCGGTTGCGCCGCATGGGCCGTTCTCGGTGCGAGAAACAGCACGGTGCAGGCGGCAACCATCAATACGCGTACTTTCATTTCCGGACTCCTTGCATCCGGCGCAGCAGCTTTCGTCCTCCAGAAGAATTGATCCGCAAAAAGCCGGCCGCCCAAGCGGGCCGAGGAACGGGTCGATGCCAATGCGCCACTGCTGCGACGGGTCATCGAACTAAACGGGTGAAGAATTGCCACACTTGCAACCGACGTCGGACACGCATTCGCGCGTCGCCGGAATCGGCCGCCGCAAGAGCGGCAGCAAGTCTGCGTTCCGCAGTTTCTGTAGTTCTTTTATAGTTCGAACGAGAGGGAATTCAATCGAGGCGGTTCCGTCGATGTGGTCAAATGTCCACACCGTTCGATAAACCGCATTTGCCGATAAAATCCGTGCAGACAAAACGTGCCTTGCGCGCGCATTGCGTTATGATGTCGTCATAACGCACAAAAAGCGGCGGCCGTGCATCGGCGAAAGTCCGGTGAAAGACGGAAAGCGTGGAATTGATCCCAGCCATTCGCACTCAATGCGTCGAGACAAGGTTTTTTCATCGCGGACACCGGGCCTACCGGCCCCGTTTGCCGCGCTGCGACATGCTGAAATATTTTCTGATCGAAACACCGGGTTTGACGGTCGATTTTTCACGCGACCGTCTTCGGCATAGGCCGTCGTATTGCAATTCAGGGAGCAACGTTTTTTAACGCGGCTCGTGGCATTCCCTTCAATCAACAACCCCACCGCGGGCCGGCCCTCTTCATTGGGCTCGATGCTTCGCAGCTATTGCCTGCTATCTGTACCGACAGAACGCCGGACGTTTTAGAAGGACGAATATCTTATGGACGAAAGGAAGCGAGATAGCATGATTGCGTATCTCCGCCATCGTATGGACGAGTTTGGCATCAAACCGGAAGACCTCGCCGCCGCACTCGCCTCCGAGTCGATGGCGAAACAGGCCGAGCGCTATCGCAATGCGACCGGAGACAGTTGGGACGGCAACGGCGAAATGCCGCAATGGCTCAAGCAGGCCATTAGTGCCGGGCAAAGTATCGAACACTTCGAATTGTCGCCAAAGCCGGTGCCCACGCCCCAGCCGAAAAAACAGGTGGACTGGTCGAAAGATCCGTTTGCCGGAACACCGCTCGCGCGCCAGCAGGGCCGTTGAAGCCGGGCCGCCCTGCTTGCCTCAGGGCACGATTGAAATTGCGCCGGCTTCGAAATGCGCCGCCGCGCCGCGCACCGTTTTTGTGCCGCCATTCGTTCCATTTGCATCGTGCGCAACATTCGCGGCATGCTGCGCATATTGCGGCAATTCGATAAAAGCGCTCACCTGCCGCACGATTTGCCAGAACGTCTTGTCGAAAAGACGCGCCTGCTCGTCATCGGATACGTTGCCGCCCGCGAGTGGATCGGCGATCGCCCAGTCGAGAAATAACGGCTCGCCGGGAAATACCGGCGCATGAAGTCCGCTGACCGAAGCGTCGAGCGCGATCACGACATCCATGCGCGGCGCCCATTCTCCAGTGAATTCGAGCCAGCTTTTCGGACTCAGCATCGCGCGCCCGGAAATGCCGGGCCGCAATTGCGCCAGCGCCAGCGGATGAATTCGCGCAGCCGGCTCGGGGCCCGCGCTGAATGCTTCGAACCGGTGTCCCGCCAGTTCTCGCAGTAAAGCTTCGGCAATGATGCCGCGAATCGAATTGTCCCGACAAAGAAACAGCACCTTATATTTTCTGGTCACGCCGATCCCGTACCCATGTTTTCTATTGGCCCCTGAGCGGCATTTTGCCGCCCCTGTCTTGCGCCCCCGTGACACGATGGCGTCTCCACTTTTTGCGCCACGGGAATTCGTACTGGCATCGATTCACGGGCACTGAGCACAACGCACTGCCAAACATTGCGCAGTGTACCAGTGAGCGATACGTCTTACATTATCCTGTCAATATTCGATGAATCACGCGGCACTCGCGCCATCGTACCGCACCGGCGCGATGCGTCGTTCAGAAGCGCAGGCCGTGCAGAAACTGCAACCAGAGATTGCTGAGCGTGCTGGCTGGGTGTATCCCGCTCGCGGGTTCGTCGTGCTTCACATCCTGTCTCGCATCATGCTGCGTGTCGCCTGCGTGATCTGCGCCGCCAGATCGATGCGCGTCGTGACCGGTGGCCTGATTCGTCTGCGCTGTGCCGGTCTCCGCCGTGGCTTCAGGTGAATCGTCTGCGCCAGCTTCGGCCTTCGTGCGCGCGCTCTGCGCGGCCGCTTTCGCCTGCTTCTTCGCATCTTTCGTTTTTTGCGCGGCTTGCGCTTCCTCTCTGCGCGCCGTCTGCAACGCAGCCACGCTGTCCGCAATCTGCGCGGCACGCTGCGGCTCGCATTGACGGCCGAGCAACACGCCGAACAACACGTCGCGATTGTGCCCTTCGTCGGCGAAGCGCATCGCGAGCGACACCATCTCCGCATACGCCGCTTCGTCGGCCGCGCGCGCCACCGCTTCGCGTTTCGCCTGGGCGCGTTGACGGCGCGCGAGCTGCGCTTCGAACGCGCGCATCTGCTCGGCGTAAACGGCGTCGTAGACCTTGCGCTGTTCGGCGTCGGAAAGAATCGCGTACGCGTCCTTGATCTCCTGGAACGCGGCGCGCGCCGTGTCTTCGGCGCCATGATTGCGGTCGGGATGCCACTTCATCGCGGCTTTCCGGTAGGCCCGCTTGATTTCTTCGTCGCTGGCGTGCGCATGCACGCCGAGCGTGTCGTACAGGGTTGCCATGCTTTGCTCGATCTCGCCGGTCATTGACCAGGCCATCGTAGCATGCGAAAAACGGCGTCACCGTGAAGCGGCCGCGCCCCGCGACCGGGCGCGCGGGAACAGCGGCAAAAATCGCGAAAAACCCGCAAAAAAAGGCCTCGCCACCGATGTAGCGAGGCCGAGTCCCATGTCAAAGGAGATGCCATGGAGGAGACGAATCCATCATAAGCGCCATGCGGTGCGGGCCCAACCAATGGTTCGCCATATGCTTATCGGCCGCGCCTTCACGTGCATTGCAGCGCGCCGGCCATCGCGCGGTTATATCGTTAGAACAAAAAGTCGCTTAGCGGCGCGGCTCGGCGTCATTAAGATGACACTTCAAAGTCCGGTTCGCCGGCCGGCTCTCGCGCAGTCCGCCTGAACCGCATCATGAACCGCGCCATCCGCCGCTACCGAAGGAGCATTTCGTTGAGCAGATTCGATCATTCCCGCCGGCCGCTTATCGTCGGCATTGGCGGCACGACACGCGCGGCCTCGTCGACCGAGCGCGCGCTCGCCTTTGCGCTGCGCGGCGCCGAAGCCGCCGGCGCCGACACCCGGCTGTTCGGCGGCGCCTTCCTGCATAGCCTGCCGCATTACGCGCCGGAACAGCCCGAACGCACCGCGGAACAGCTCGAACTGATCGAGGCCGTGCGCCGCGCGGACGCGCTGATCGTCGCGACGCCCGGCTACCACGGCGGCGTGTCGGGCCTCGTCAAGAACGCGCTCGACACGCTCGAGGAACTGCGCGCCGACGCGCGTCCCTATCTCGACGGCCGCGCGGTCGGCTGCATCGTCACGGCCTATGGCTGGCAGGCGGCGGGCTCCGTGCTGAGTTCGCTGCGCTCGATCGTGCATGCGCTACGCGGCTGGCCGACGCCGTTCGGCGCCGGCATCAATACGCTCGAAACGCGCTTCGATACCGCCGATAGCTGTTCCGACCCGAAGGTCGTCGAACAACTCGCGACAGTCGGCCAGCAGGCCGCGCAATTCGCGCTCGCGTTCAATGCACACCGTACTTCGGGCGCCTCGGGTGCCGTGGGCGCATCATCGGGCGCTCCATCCAGCCAGACAGCCGGCAAGCCCCTTGCCGCCGCGGCCGACACCCGCTCCGCGCGTATCCTGCAAGCAGTCTGATCCGCCTGCTTTCGCGCTCCGTGGCGCCTCCTCGGCGGCGCGCGGCGACGCGCCGCGCGCAAACCGTGCGCCACATAACAGACACCTCGGGCGTGCTGCCGATAGTGTTACCGGACACAGCGCCTTTGATCCGATCCGGGCTCCTGACTATCGCTCCGGCGCCTCGCTGATTTGCTTACGACGAAAGATTGGTTCACCCGCTGCACAGTGCGGCCCTATCTTAGGGTCTGTGCGCCGCTTCGCGAGCTTCTCGCACGATGGAGCGGCGTCGCACGCACTGGTTTCGATACAACGCACGGGGCAATACCGACAAGATCATGAACTCACACATCCGCTATAAGGGCTACGAAGTCGAAGCGGCTACGCAACTGCTACCGAATGGATTATTCGCCGCCAATCTGACCATAGAGGAATCCAGCGCGACGCGTCGCAAAGCGTATTCGTTCGATGCGCTCGATTACTTCTTCGACGAAGAGCATGCGCTCGCCTATGCGTCCGACTGGGGGCGCATGTGGATCGACAATCGTCAGTAACGTCGGCAAGCCACTGGAGTTGACCCGGTCATTCCGGACACAGCTTCGTACCACGGTTGCCGAATCCATCGAGCGCCGGAACTCGCAAGGCGAGCGGTATTTCCGCGCGCTATGGCGATGCTTCCCGTTGCAATGCTCGAATGCGATAGCACAGATTATGCGAGCCATCTTGTCGGCCTGCGCCACAATCACCACGTTCGGTGTCCGTTCGCGACTAAAACGACAAGCTGCGTGATCGCGCGGGTTGATTGGTTTGCACCCCATCCCCATTCGAAGCCAGTGCGTCCAACACCTCGTATGCGCCACTACCCAGGTTGGACCTAAATACGCTCAGGATAGCGGTACGGGCCCGTTTGTCTGTGACCGTACCTCCACCCTCCCGATCTCTGACGGAGTTTCTGACACTGGTCCTGACAACCGTGCCCGTAATGGCAATGCCGCACTCCGTGGCGTTGCCGACCTCGCGAATGAAATCCATATTGCGACGCACTTGCGCCTCCACAGCGTGGACGAATCTCTCTGAATGGTTGTTCCTCAGATCCGTCAACTCCTGAGTCAATACCTTTTCAGCCCAGTTCAAACGCTGCCGCTCTCCAGATTTCATCGTGACTTCGGGGATGCGCCGGCACAACGCTTCGATCGAATTGTTGCGTACGTTGCTTGTGAAAATGAAGATCGCGTCAATATCGTGCCGGGCACCGCCGTTCGTGTATTGCTTGAAGTTGTCGGAATCCATAATTCGTTTGATATCCGCCACTTTGGCCGAGTGCTCGTCGTCGCCGAAATCTGCTTCGTTGACGAGGACGATAACGTCGTTGCGGCCAAACTCCATCTTCTTCGCGTGCAGTATGCCGGCGACTTCGGGCAGTGGCGCATTCAGGGTGCCTAAGGACCAATCGCCAGGCGGCCCCCAGAATTTCGGGCTCAGCAGTTCTTCTAGCGTGGTCTCCACAATAGGACGCTTCACCACGGCGGAAAAATTTTTGACGAACTGCGTTTTTCCAACCCCGCCTCTCCCGGTCAAAAAAACGGCGGGCCGGCTTTCGATGCCCAACTTGTCGAAGAAAACCGTTTTCAGTTCGTCGGCCGTGGAGTCCGGGAAAAAGTCGGCCAGCTCATCCAGCTCTTTGCGCACCCTGGAACTCTTGAGCCACTCATTCCCGTGCCTTGTCACCATCCGCGAGCCCACCAGCACTTCTCGCCTTGCCATCAACAGCTCGGCTTGCGCCAGTCCTTTCATACCATTGGCTGGATTTTGCAGGCATTGGACAATTTGGCTATCGATATCGTTGATTTTCCCCTGGGTCAGGGGATCAAGCGCTTGAGCCATGTAATCTCGGGACTCATCCATCAATTTAGTGTGCACCCGGATTTTCGATTGGTAGGGATCGAGTTCCGTGCGGGGACGCTGCGATGCGCGCAACTGTTCGATCCCGTTGTGCACTGCAGCCCAGGTTCCTTCATAGGCGAAATTGCTCAACGTGTTCCTGGCGAGCGAAACCACGATGTTGCGGGCGCTCAGCCCGTCAGGCATTTTTTCGACCGAATCTCCAGCCGCCTGCGGCTTTGCGCCGGCAATCATGCCCGTCGTCTTGCTAGTGACATACCAGGCAAGCGCGGTGGTGACATCGCTGACGGTCTGAGCCACGGCGGGAGCAGTCGTTTTCATTACGCTCTCGCTCGAACCCAGCCAGAATGCCTCCCGCATCTTGCTGAAATCGAAAGATAGCGGCTCGTCATAGTGCCTGGCGGCAAGCAAGGTCTTGAGATTGCGGCTCCGGGCCGCAAGCGAAAACGGGCTTTCGGCAGGAGCTGGTTCGCTCGATGCACGCTCCTTCTCAAGCACTTGCTCGCGGGCGGTTTCGCCTGTTTCCGATGTCGGCCTGATCGACGGCGGCTGGTCCTTGACACGCACTACAGCCTGCTGTGACTTGATCGCGGGGATCAGCCTGGTGCGTACCTGCTCCGCGGGCACGATCCCCGACGATAGAAGGTACCGTGCGACCTTGAGACGGTTATCCAGTTCGGGGAGTCCTCCCAGCGCACCGGAGATAGGCTGGCGGGTCGGCGGAGATGATCCTGACGGTGCAGTGAGAACGTCTGCGGACGGGGCTTCAGGAGAAAAAACGGTCGTCAATAAAGACGACACCTTGTCGATGCCTAGCATGTTGTCCCCTGCGATCTTGACAGAAATTCGCTTGCTATCAATTCATCGCAGATTGCCAGCGAACACATTTTCTAACCTGAACGCCACCGTGTGTACGGTCATGCAGGAGCGAGTCCAAATAGTTGACTCGCATGCATCTCGCACCGGCTTCCAAAGTAGTTACCCACCCCACTTTGACGCCCGGGCATGGCACATTCAGCAGGCCTTATGCCGGACGGAGTATCACCGGAAATGATCGGTCGAACTTCGCCTGGGAAACTCTTTTGATGCGAAGCATGTTTCAGAAAAACGAACGGGCTGTTGCCAAGGCAGGCAATTCGGCGACAAATCGCATGCCGCTCGCCTTAACCCGCTGCGCGGGTGGACGCGATTCCTGGCCGGCACGGCAAGCACAGACACCCCTTACGCCAGCCCCAAATCGGGCAAGGCGGCCGTGGATAGAATTCTGGCGCGCAGGCGTTGATGCCCGTTACCTCTGCGCCGCCGTTGCATTACCCGGCATCCTCTTTCAGGCGGTTGTGCCAGAATAGCTCAACCCCTGCGTTCGCTTTCCGCACGCGTAACCTGTCCGCTACTTCGACGGATGCCGCAGAAACTCCCGCCCCCTCTCTCCGGATTTCGTGTTTGCCGGACAGCACGCCCATCCCGGAGCAGGTTGCGAGCATCGATACGGAGCCGCCGCTCATGACATGGACCGTCGACGCACAACTCGCGCTGACCGCGACACAGGCGGTCGAGGCGCTGCAGTCGGGCCGCCTCAAAGCCGCCGACTACGTCGCCACGCTGCTCGCGCGCGCCGCCGCGCTCGCGCATCTGAACGCGCTCACCACGCTCGATCTCGACGGTGCGCTCGCGGCCGCGCGGCATATCGACGCCTTGTCCGCGCAAGCGCGAGCACGTCTGCCGCTGGCCGGCCTGCCGATCGTCGTCAAGGACAATATCAACACGGCGGGCTTGCAGACCTCGGCGGGCACACCCGCGCTCGCGGGCTTCGTGCCGGCGACGAACGCGCCTTCGCTGCAACGCCTTCTCGATGCGGGCGCGATCGTGCTCGGCAAGGCCAATATGCACGAACTCGCATTCGGCATTACGAGCACGAACTTCGCCGCGCATGCGGGGCCGGTACGCAATCCCTATGATCCCTCGCTGATGCCGGGCGGTTCGTCGGGCGGCACGGCCGTCGCCATTGCGGCGCGCATCGTGCCTGCCGGACTCGGCACCGACACCGGCGGCTCGACGCGCATTCCCGCCGCGCTGACGGGCACTGCGGGATTGCGTCCATCGGTCGGCAATGGCGGCGCCGAGCGGCGCTATCACGATCCCGACGCGGTCGTGCCGATCAGCCATACGCGCGACACGGTCGGACCGATGGCACGCAGCGTGGCCGATCTCGCGCTGCTCGACGGCGTAATCAGCGGCGACGGCACGCTACCCACGCTCGCGCCCGACCAGCTTCGCATCGGCCTGCCCGAACCGTTGTGGGACGGACTCGAAGCGCAGGTCGACGGTGTCGCGCGGGCCGCGTTGCGCAAGCTCGAAGCGGCCAGCGTGACGTTCGTGCCGCTCGCGCTGAGCGAACTCGAACATCTGAACGGCATGGTCGGCGGACCGATCGCGATTCACGAAGCGCGCGACGACGTGCTCGCGTGGCTCGTCGCGAATCATGCGCCGGTGAAAACGGTTGCCGGAATAGCCGCGCGCATCGCGAGCCCCGACGTGCGCGCAATCTACGACGAAGTACTCGCCGACGCGCTCGGCTCGCACTATCCGACGGCGCTCAATTATTGGCGTCCGCGTTTGCAACGCTATATGGCCGCCGCTTTCGCGCACGCGCAACTCGACGCGCTGCTGTTTCCCACTACGCGGTTGACCGCGGTGCCGATCGACGATCTGCAAGGCTCGTCGACGGTATCGATCGACGGCGGCCCGCCGATCGATACGATGGAAGCCTTCCTGCGCAATACCGATCCGGCCAGCACGTCAGGCATTCCCGGGCTCTCGCTGCCGGCCGGCATCAGCGCGAACGGCTTGCCGGTCGGTCTCGAACTCGACGGCCCGCTCGGCAGCGATAGACGCTTGCTCGCAATCGGCATCGCGTTCGAACACATTCTCGGCGCGTTGCCCGCGCCCGTGCTTTGACGACCACGCGGCCGACCGCGGCGATGTCATCCGCCGCTGTTATCCCTTGAAGTTATCCCTCTATATCATCCTTGATACCCGCGCCTTTGACAGGCTTTTGAAAACACTCCGTTAAACAACAATGACGACACCCGCCACCGCTCATCCGCAACGCGGCCTTTTGCATCGCCTCTCGCTCCTGACCGCGGCACTGGCAGCCGCCCTCGCCACGACTTCATGCGCACGCCTCGCAACGGTCGATTCCAACGCGCTATGGAAAATCGTCGACATACGCTGCGTGCCGTCGCAGCAGGCAACCGGCACGCCGGGCCAATGCACGCTCGTCGATCTCGACAAGCGCTATGTCGTCCTGAAGGATATTCTCGGACGCTCGCAGTACCTGCTGATGCCGACGGACCGCATTACGGGAATCGAAAGTCCGCTCGTGCTCGCGCCCGATGCGAAGGACTATTGGAGCGACGCGTGGGACTCGCGCCACTACGTGCAGGAAGCGGTCAAGCGCACACTACCGGACGATCGGCTGGGCCTCGAAATCAACTCCGAATATCGCCGCTCGCAAAACCAGTTGCATATCCATATCGACTGCATGCAGCGGGAAGCTGGCGTCGCACTCGCGAACCACGCACACGATACGCCCGGCCAATGGCAATGGGACACGCTCGACGGCAAACGCTACCGGATCATGCGCGTCATGTCGCTGACGGGCGCCGACAACCCGTTCCGGATCGTCGCGCGCGATAACCCCGAGCCCGCGACCATGGCGAGGCAAACCATTCTCGTGACGGGCGCGGGAGCCTCCGCCGCGACCGATGGCTGGCTGATCGTCAATAGCGGCATCGACGTCGACAATGGCAGCGGCACGGCCGAAGGGCTGCTCGACCATGCGTGCCGCGTCGCCCAGGATCATTGAGCGTTGGCCGCACACGCGCTATTCACGATGGCGTGGATGCATGGCTCGATAAACCAGTTCGGGGCGCGCCGCGCAGTTGACGCCTGAGATTACCGGCGGCTCCCCTCAACCATCAACGCCGAAACAGCCCCCGCGCTGCAGCGCTCCGATCACAGGAGCGATGCATGCGCGGCCCCCTCCGATCAGAACGCGTGGCGAATCCCGACCATGCCGACGAACTGCGAAGGCCCGGACGACGGCGTACTGCTCTGCGAATCGCCCACCACCGCCACCGTGTCCGCGATCGTTACGCCCGAACCCGACGCGATCAGCGACTTGCCGTGCGCATGCTGATAGGCCTCGAGCGCGTAGAGCGTGGTCCGCTTCGACAGATTGTAGGTTTGCTCCAGCGAAATCTGATGGTATTGAGCCGGGTCTTCGATACCGTTGGCCTTGCTGGCGCGCGTATAGCTGTAGCCGATGGCCGCAAACAGGGCCGGCGTAATCTGATAGGTCGCAATCGTGCCATAGGTGTTGAATACGGCCTCGTTCACGAACAACGAATGTGCGTTCGGCGTGTAGCGCACGTTCGAGTAATTCAGACCGAGCACCAGATTGTTGAGGCTATAGCGCGCCGCGGCGGCCACCATCTGCGTCGTGTTGGCGGTCGCATAGCCGTTGTTGACCGGCGAGCTATTCGCGAAGCTGCCGAGCGCCTGGCTCGTCGCGATGTTCCTGAGATTGACGTAACCCACGGCTGCCGACAGTGCCTGATAGTCGTAGCGCAACGCCGCGCTGAAATGGCTGCCGTTGGTCACGCTGCCCGGCGTACCGCCTAGCCCGTACTGCGCGCCGAACGTCAGTCCGGCGATATTCGGCGAAGCGTAGTTGATCGAATTGTTCAGGCGCAGCGTGGTATCGAGCGCATCCAGATCGCCAGGGTGCGCGCCCGTTGCACCTGTCAGCACGTTCGTCGGGCCGAGTGCACCGACCAGCGTGAAGTAAGGCGTGTATTGGCGACCGAGCGTCAGCGTGCCGTACCGGTCATTGCTCAAACCGACATAGGCCTGGCGGTTGAAGATATATCCCGCACTGCTCTGCGCCCCGGTCGCGGAGTTGAAGCCGCTCTCCAGGCGAAATACCGTTTTGGTGCCGCCGCCAATATCCTCCGCCCCCATCAAGCCGAACTTACTGGCCCCCAGTTCGCCCTGGCCCATGTAAAAATTCGCCTTGCCGTGCTGGTTGCTGGAGTAGGCCAATGCGTTATCGATCGTGCCGTACAACGTGACGCTGCTTTGTGCCAGAGCGCCGGCCGACAGAAAGGCGCCCGCCAGCGGCAGACAGTTCAAAACCAGAGCGCGCGTGCGCTTGATCGTTTTCATGGTAAAGGGTCCCCAAAAGAAATTTGAATTGCGAGTAAGGCAAGGTTTGTTGTTAGGGTTACTTATAGATTTTCGACTGCCACGCCGCCATCCACGATGTCGCCGCAATGGATGCCCATCGCGCCGGCGATGCGCGCATACATCTTCGCGTTGGTCGCCGGCTTGATCGACAACACGGAATGGGCGCCGCCGGCGATCTGCCCGCCGCGTCCATCGGGTCGTAGCCGGGGCACGTTCATGAACACGGGCCCGTTGGCCGTCACGGGCGCGGGCGGCAATAAGCCGTCCGCGCCTGGATTGCGATAAGCGTTACCGGAAATTCAGGCCCGCTTCGCCGCCGGCGTCCGATCATTCAAGAACCAATACATGATCGCGACGGCCGCCAGATCGATCAGCCCCAGGAAGATCAGAATGGGTTTGTAGCCGCTGACGCCGACAATCGCGCCCATCACCAGCGAGAAAATCGTGCCGCCGATCCACGCGACGCTGCCTCTAAACCCGTTGACCGTGGCAACCTTGTTCGGCTCGAATTCCTCGATCACCAGATTCGTGAACATCAGGGACTTGATCATGTGCCCCATCCCGCTAATGGAAATCAGGGCAATCGCCGCCGTCGCACTGCTTACATAAGGCACGGCCATCATCGGGATCATCAGCAGCGCCCCGATGAGCGCGGTCGCGACACAGCTATTGACGACCGTCAGATCGAATCGGTCTTTGAAAAACGCTTTCAGATAGCCGGTGCTGATACTGCCCAGATCCGACATCAGGAACGGCAGCCAGGTAAACATGGCAATCTGCTTCAGCGGCATGCCGCGCTCGTTGGCGAAATAGAGCGGAACCCAGAAAATCAGGAACTGCCAGCCCGGTTCCGAGAGGCCCGCGGGAATTGCAATGCCATAGAATTTCCGCTGCTTGACGGTTTCCTTGAATGCACTCCACAGCGAACGCCGTTGATACGAGGTAATCGGATCCTGGTCCGATACGATGTATTCGAGTTCGGCCGGGGAAATCAGCTTGCTCTTGGCCGGCGGGCTATACAGCCGCCACCATGCCAGGGCCCAGACGATCCCGACGACGCCGGGAACCGCGAACGCCGCACGCCAGCCCCAGAGCACGCCGATCCCGCCGATAACCGGAGCGGCCAGCAGCGCGCCGACCGAGAAGCCCATACTGACCCATCCCAAAGCGACGCCGCGGCGCCTCTTCGGAAACCACTCGCCGACGATTTTCGGCTGTGCGGGCAATGCCACCGCTTCGGTCGCGCCCATGAAAAAACGCAAGAAGGCGAGGCTCATCCAGTTCGATGCGCCCGCATGCAGCAAGCACGCCATCGACCAGATGAAAGCGAACAGCGCCACGCCGACTTTCAGCCCGATGGCATCGACCAGCCAGCCGCAGATCGGCTGAAACACCGTGTAGCCCACCTGAAACGCGGCCACGACCCACGAGTATTCCTTGGTCGTGATGTGCATGTGCGTCTGCAATTCGGACGCCAATACGCCCAGCGAATTGCGGCTCACATAGTTGAGCGTGACCCCGATCAGCCAGAGCAGGGAAATTGCCCAGCGCACGTTGCCAATCTTTATTTTTCCCTTCACATGGGCAGGATTGCTTTCCTGCCCATCACTGCGCAAGGCGCTTTCTTCAGAAATAGACATGTCTCCTCCAGGGCCTGGCCCGTACTCCCACGCTCGATTGAATTCACCCGTAAACAATCAACCCTGCAGATCAGTAATCCTGATATTTGTTGCTGGCTTCATGAAATCGAAAGGCTCTCAAGGAGACGCCGGGGTGATTGCGAATCAATGGAAAACCCGACCGGGACCTTCCTTGCGGAAGTCCCGGCCAAGCGCGTTATTCGTTACCGAAGCCGAAGCGACGCGATGCGGGAACCCAATCGCTGTACCTCGGATGATCCGCAGCGATCGGCAGTTGAATGGCGTTGCCGGTTTCCGCCGAGTGATAGATCGCCGTAATCAGCTCGAGCGACTGGCGTGCGTCGCTCAACGTAACCGGCGTCTCCGCCCCATTGACGAGCGTGTCGTAAATCAGCTCGAACTGGCCCGCGAACGAGCTATGCCGCGGTACGAAATCTTGCAACGCGGCCTCGATGGCTGCATCGATCTCGGCGCTCTTGCCCTTGAAATGCCACGGATCGTCGCCGGGACGATAAGGATGCGTGCTGCGGCTTTCGACGGTCAGGTCGGAGAACATGAAGCGAATTCGCGAGAGTTCCTCGGCAGCACCGAGCGTGACGGCCAGAGTCGCGACCGAACCGTTCTTCATGCGTACGGAAATCGCCGCGCAGTCCTCGGCTTCGACCTTGTTCACGCGCGTCGCGAGATTCGCATAGAGGCTTTTGATCGGCCCGTTCACATAGGTCAGGATGTCGTGCGCGTGAATGGCGTGCGTCAGGCAGCAGCCGCCCAACTCGGTGGCCCATTTACCGCGCCATTCGACCGCGTAATAGTCCGCGTCCCGGCGCCATGAGGTTTCGACGGTCGTCAGAAAAGGCGTGTGGGCAAACCCTTTCGCCTGCAAATGCTTCAGCTTCTGCAAGCCGTGACCGAAGCGATATTGGAAGATCGGAAACAGTACGCCCTTGGCCTGCGCTTGCGCGGCGGCGATGGCATCCGCATCGGCCAGCGAGCCGACCAGCGGTTTTTCGCAAATCGCATGCAGTCCAGCCGCGAGCGTCTGTTCGATCAGTTCGCGATGGATATGCGGCGGCGTGCAGATGTCGATGATGTCGACCTTGTCGCCGCTCAGCAGCGATGCGAAGTCGGTCGTGACGTGCGGCACGCCGAATTTTGCAGCAGCCTCGCGCGCTTTGGCTTCATCGAGATCGCAGACAGCCACGACGTCGAACAACTCGGGGACTTCGGCATAACCTTGCAGATGCGCCTTGCCGATGCCCAGTCCCACTACCGCCACTCTCAGTTTCTTGCTCATGCTTTTGCTCCAATTCGAACGGCCATCGCTTCGGCCTTCAGGGCCAATTCTGTTGCGAGGAAACAGTGTTTCTGACTCATGGCGGTTTCCGTGCGGTTCAGCACGTCGTCGATAAGACGCGAGCCATACGTCAGTTGCTCCTGCGAGCAGTCGATATGCTGGGTGCCCCGTTTGTCGACGAGGAACAGGTGATCGCGGCCAGGACGGCCCGCGATGTCGATGTACTTGCGCACTTCGATATAACCTTCCGTGCCGAGCACCGTCAGACGGCCGTCGCCCCACACGCCGAGACCTTCCGGCGTGAACCAGTCCACGCGGACGTAGCCCGTGCCGCCATTGCCGCGAACCATCAGTTCGCCGAAATCTTCGAGTTCGGGCGTGGCCGGATTCGCGATGTTGCCGATATGCGAAGCGACGATTTCCGCTTCGGTGGAGCCGGTGAAATACAGGAACTGGTCACACTGGTGAGCGGCAATGTCACAGAGAATGCCGCCATAACGCTGACGCTGGAAAAACCAGTCCGGACGCGGCTTGCTTGCTGCTTCGCGATTGCCGCTCAGGCGGTGCGGACCGAGGCCGACGGTTTGAATGACCTTGCCGATCGCGCCGGCGGCCACGAGTTCGCTGGCTTTCTGCGTTGCCTTGCTCTCGAAACGCTCGGAGTAGCAGACGGAGAAGATACGCCCGGTTTCCGCTTGTGCGGCTTTGACGCGGTCCAGTTGTTCGAGCGTGATGACACCGGGCTTATCGACCATCACGTCCTTGCCGTGACGCATGATCTCGATGGCCATATCCGCGCGAACATCCGGGATGGTGGCGCTCACGACCAGCTGAATGGTCGGGTCTTCGAGAATCTCGCGTTTGTCGGCAACCCGTTTCACTTGCGGGAATGCCTTGATGTATTCCTCGACGAGATCGTCTTCTTCCGCATAGACGCTCACGAGTTCGGCGCCGGCGTCGAGTACGAGCCTGGTTTGACCGTAGATATGGTTATGATTGAGACCGATCGCGGCAAAGCGGATTGTTTCTTTTCGTATGATGTTCATTGCTCTCTTTCCTGTTTAAGATGTGAGGCGTATTCCAGAGGAGCACGCCTCCAATTCGTTAATGACAAAAAAACCAAGCGTTACGATTCGCGACATCGCGGCGCAAGCGAACGTCTCCGTCTCGACCGTGTCGCTGGTCGTGCGGGAAAGTCCTCTTGTCGCGCCGGAAACCCGCAAGCGAGTCCTCGCGACGATGGCCGAATTGGGCTACGTTCATAACCGCGGCGCGGCGGCCATGCGCTCGCGTAAAAGCGGCGTGATCGCGATGTCGGTCAACGATCTCGCCAATCCCTACTTTGCCGGGCTGACCTCCTCGGTCGAACACGCGCTGCAGAAAATCGACCGGACCGTGCTGCTGACCGACGTGCGCGAAGATCCGCAACTGCAGGCACGCTTCATCGAGAAAATGCGCGGCTACAACGTCGATGGCCTGATCCTGTGCCCGGCGCATACGACCGACGTCACGCGGTTGCTGGAGCAATTGCGCAGCGCGCCGTTTCCGTGCGTACTCGTCTCGCGCGACCTGGCCGGCAGCGGCCTCGACTACGTCGGCTACGATCACCGCCGCGGTATGGCACTCGCCGTTCGACATCTGATCGAGCTGGGTCACGAGCGCATCGCGCTGCTCGGCGGGTCCCATCGCACGTGGGTGGGCCATGAACGGCTGTCGGGTTATCGGGAGGCACTGCGCGCGGCGGGATTGCATCACGATGCCTCTCTCGAAGTCGAGGGGGAATTGACACGCGCATCGGGCATGAGCCTGCTGGATCGCGTGCTCGATATGAAGACTCCGCCAACGGCGGCGGCATGCGCGAACGATATCGTTGCGTTCGGCGTCATGCTCGGCTTGCGTCGCCGCGGGCTCGAACCCGGCATCGACTTTTCGGTGACGGGAAACGACGACCTGCCCGAAGCCGAACTCTGGACGCCCTCGCTCACCACGTTGTCGATCGACTTCGACGAGATCGGTCGCCAGGCGGCAACGCTTCTGCTACAGCGCATCGAAAATCCCGCATCGGAGGTCCGGCATGTCAGCTTGCCCGTGCAGCTCGGCGTGCGGAATTCCACGCGCGCGCCAAAATCGCATGCGTAAGCACCCCGCTGGAGGCTGACGGCAATGGCGTCTGATCGCACTGTATTCATTCCGATAACGAGTGTCCGGTCAATTTATAACGTTCTAATTCGTGAGGCGAACAAACGGCTCATCTACCAGGAGCCGCTATGGTTCGTTTTCGACATTCGAATTAGAACGTTCTAATATACGTAGGATATCCGACAACAGGCTCGTCTCCAAATTAGTGTTTACCAGACTATCGACGACCGGTTGGCACATAATTGTCGCGTCACTGTCATATTTTGGTGAACATAGTCAGTCGTCGTACAACATGGGTGCCATGCCCACCTATGACGGGAGCGGACACCTTCCCGCCTCGCCGCCCAACCAGCCCGGGTATTGCATCGGCAATGCAACCCACGCTGCGGCGCGTTTGCCGAAGTCTTCCGCGACCGCTTTGAGCGATTCGTCCAGTGCCTGTGCCAGAAAGGTACGGCCTGGAAATACGCTGACAAGTCCACACCCTGTTGGACATAATGATCGCCGCTGACTGGACACAACGGTAGCCCGTTTCGCTCACGACGACCATGCGCACCGACCACCCTTCCGATTTCTCGCAACCCGTCTGGACCACCATCCGCAGCGATGCCCCAAACGACCCGCGCACGGCCACGGTCGAGATCAGCGGATGGATGACTCCGCTCGACCCCGCACAGTCATCAGTCGACTATTTCCTGCTTGCGGAACAAGAACCGTGTTGCGGTGCGTGCGTGCCGCGCGATCCTTTCAACTGCATTGAAGTCATCACGTGTGAGCCCGTCGCGCTCGAAGGCGGAGCCGTCCACTTGCGCGGACGTCTGATACGGCTGGTCGACGATCCTGCCGGCTGGCGCTATCGACTCGAATCCGCCGAACGGGTTCAGGATGCAGGCGGCTCATCCCTGCCCGCATCCGGCTTACGCCGCCGGGCGTTTCTCGCCTCGGGAGCCGCGCTGGGTCTCGCGGCATGCGCGCCCGGACGTTTCGCGCAATACACCGATACGCACGACGAAGCGCCCTCCAGCAACAGCGAACGCCCACCCTGGCAAGCTTCCGCAGGTATCCTGACTATCGACATGCATAGCCACGCGGGTCATGTCATCGTCTCGCGCAATCCCGCCATCGGTGCGCGTCGGCCACTGACGCCCGTCAGCGCGCCGATGCGCGCGGGCGGCATGAACGTGATCTGTCTCGCCATCGTTACGGATACCGTCGTCACGCGCGTATCCGCCGACCGCAAGCGCTTCGAAGCCTGGCGCACACCCGAGCCGGGCGAGCTTTATCGGCTCAGCCAGATCGAGTTCGAAAGAGCGGGAAATCTGGTGGAGCGCGAGCAACTGGAAATCGTCACCGGTGCGGACATGCTCGCTGCGGCCAATAGACAGGGGCCGCGCGTCATCATCGCAGCCGAAGGCGCGGACTTTCTCGAAGGCCGGCTCGAACGCATCGACGAGGCCTATGCATCGCACCGATTACGGCATCTTCAGTTGACGCACTACCGTGTCAACGAGCTTGGCGACATCCAGACGGAAGCGCCGGTTCACGGCGGGCTGAGCGATTTCGGCGCCGACGTCGTGCGCCGCTGCAACACGCTTGGAGTCGTCGTGGATGTCGCGCACGGCACCTATGATCTCGTGAAGCGCGTGGCGTCCGTCACGACGAAGCCACTGGTGCTCTCGCACACGGCGCTCGCGGGACACCCTGGCCCGCGCAGCCGCCTGATCACGGCGGATCACGCACGCGCCGTGGCGCAAACGGGCGGTGTGATCGGCGTATGGCCCAGCTCGGGGACATTTCACGATCTCGATGCCATGGCGCACGGGTTCAGACGCATGGCGGACATCGTAGGCGTCGAACACGTGGGCCTCGGCACGGACATGTACGGGTTCATCTCACCGCCCGTATTTCGCAGCTACGAGCAGTTGCCGGCGCTGGGCGCAGCGCTGCTCGCGGCCGGCTTCTCGCAGCAGGAAACCGAACAGATGCTCGGCGGCAATTATCGGCGCGTATTCGAGGCGTCGTTAGCCTGACCTGCCCATTTGCCATTTGCCCATCGGCTCGCCAGAACATCTTCTGGCATGGCCCGCGAAGAAATGCCGTGCGCTCACAATCCCGCGAGCCAACCGTTCGGCGCCTATGCGGACAACAGCCGGCGCACGCGCGGCACGACCTCTTCCGCGAAACCGCGCATGTCCGCTTCGAAGGGCTGAAACTGAAGCATGAAAAGTTCGATGCCCGCCCGGTGAAACGCCGCAACGCGCTGCGCGACGGTGTCGTAATCGCCGACGAGTCCCGCTGCCGTGCCGCCGTTCGAACCGACCCGCGCCGAGCGGGCAAAGGTCTGATGCATCACGGTATGGGGATCGGTGTTGGCCTTCTGCCGCTCGCGCAATGGCTTGTCGAGTTCGGCCAGCGCGAACAGATGTTGCAGATGATCGTCGGCCTGCGCCTGTGTCTCGCGCGCGATGACAAAAGCCGACAGACCGAAGCGCAGCGGCGCGTGCCCGGCCGGACGCGCACGCGCGGACACGTCGGCGATCAGGCCCGCGACGTCGTCGTGCGGCTGGCCGTTGATGAACCACACATCGCCATGCGCCGCGACCAGCTCGCGCGCCGGTTCCGATTCGCCGCCGACGTAGATCAGCGGGCGCGCGCGATACGGATCGGCCGGAAGCAGCCGGTAGTCGTCGATGCGGAAATTGTCGCCGCGATGGTTCACGCTCTCGCCGCGCAGAAGCCGCTCGACCACTGAAATCCATTCGCGGCCATACGCGTAGCGTTCGTCATGTTCCGCGAAACCGATCCCGGCGCGTTGCAGTTCCGGGCGATTCCATGCATTCACGAGATTGATCGCGAAACGCCCGCCGCTGATGTGCTCGATCTGCTGCGCCATCTTCGCGAGCACGACCGGATGATAGAGATACGGCTTGATCGCGGCGATGATCTCGATGCGCGAGGTGAGCGCCGCCAATGCGGCGCAAGCCGTCCATGCTTCCAGTTGATCGAGCGACGGGTCGTGCGGATTGACCGTATGCTGCGCAACGAGCACGGAGTCGTAGCCGAGACGCTCGGCTTCAAGCACGAGGGCCCGGTTTCTGGCCCAGGAAGCGTCGTAGGGTTCCGCGGGGTCCTGAAGCGCGGCGCGGCTGCCGTGCACGAGCGCCCAGACACCGAAGCGTGGAAATTTAGCTGACATTGACTTGAGACACGGAAAGACGGTTTGAAGGGGTAGTCATCCTAATCTTGTCCGCGTACTCGCCGATCTATTTTCTATCGATATGGAATGCACCGAATGACGGTAGAAGCTTATGCCTCAATAGACGCCTATTCTTTTCGAACCGCAAGCGAACGCGGCATTGGCGCGAAAGCGTGAGAAACGACCATTTCGCGGAAAGAAAGCCACTACAACGGAAAAATACGCGACACGACGCCTATCCATTCTGCGATCGCACGCACTCCGCCGGCAAAGCCAATCGCATCGGCGCATATCCATAGCTGCAATGCTTGCTTGTCCTGAGGAATGAGCTCGACAAGAATAAGCGCTCCATCACAACGCCACTATTCATCGCAATCACGGAATCGGCATGGCTGATATCACAACCTCTTCTTCACACAGCCCTGTCCCGTGGTCCCGGGCTGCGGACCGCTTTTATCACGGGCTCTCGTGGGCTATCCCGCTACTGATCGTGGTGTTCTGGGAAGTCGCCGCGCGTACGGGATGGATCGCGGCACAGGTGCTGCCGGCGCCGAGCAGCGTCGCGGCGACCGCGTGGAATCTTGCCCGCAGCGGCGACCTGTTCGTTCATCTCGGCGTCTCGCTGCTGCGCGCCATGACCGGCTTCCTGGCAGGCGGCACGATCGGCCTCGCCCTCGGCGTGCTGTCCGGCTTTTCCCGGCTCGCGCAGGCACTTGTCGACCGCCCGCTCCAGATGGTGCGCGCGATTCCCTTTCTCGCGATGCTGCCGCTCGTTATCGTATGGTTCGGCGTGGGCGAAGTCGCGAAGATTTTTCTCGTCGCGCTCGCCGTGCTGTTCCCCATCTACGTGAACACGATGCTCGGCATTCGCCAGATCGATCCCAAACTGATGGAACTCGCCAAGGTGATCGGCATGAACTGGCCTGCGGTTGTGCGCCGGATCATTTTGCCCGGCTCGATGCCGTCGATCCTCACGGGCATTCGCTATGCGCTCGCGCATGCGTGGCTCGCCCTCGTGATCGCCGAAACGCTCGCGACGACCCGAGGCATCGGCTTTCTCGCGATGGACGCACGCGAATTCCTGCAAACCAACGTCATTCTTCTGACCATCATGATTTACGCGATTATCGGCGTCGCCGCGGACGCTCTCGTTCGTTCGCTCGAAGCGCGCTTCCTCTCGTGGCACGCGAACTACGCCAACGGAGGCAAGCCATGAGCGCCACCCTCGCACTATCGCGTCACGCGACGGACGAACCTGGCGGAGCAAGCGAAGCCGCCGTGCAGCCTTCAGCCGTATCGGTGCGCGGCCTGCAGCGCCGGTATGGCGCGCGCGTCGTCATCGACGCGCTCGATCTCGATATCCGTCAAGGCGAATTCGTCGCGCTGCTCGGTGAAAGCGGCTGCGGCAAGACCACGCTACTGCGCGCGCTGGCGGGTCTCGACAGACTCGATGCCGGACTGATTCGCGCCCCCGAGCGGCCATCCGTCGTGTTTCAGGAGCATCGCCTGTTGCCGTGGGCCACCTTATGGGAAAACATCGCGCTTGGCCACGAGTCCCGCATTGGCCGCACAGGCGCGGCGCATGCGCTGGCCGAAGTCGGACTGGCGGGCCGCGAGGACGACTGGCCGCGCAATCTCTCCGGCGGTCAGGCGCAGCGTGTCGCACTGGCGCGCGCGCTCGTGCGCGACCCCGCGCTGCTGTTGCTGGACGAACCGTTTGCCGCACTCGACGCACTCACGCGCATCAAGATGCACGGGCTCGTCAAGGAACTGGTCGCGCGCCATGCACCGGGCGTGCTGATCGTGACTCATGACGTCGACGAAGCACTCACGCTCGCGGACCGGCTTCTCGTCATGCGTGCCGGGCGCATCGCCGCGTCGTTCCGCCCGCAGGATCACACGCCGCGAGCATTGCGGCTCAGGCTGCTCGAAGAACTGGGCGTTCAATCCCACTGAACCGCTCGCTCTCCACACAAGGAACCACCACGAATGAACGATGCTTCACTGACTCGCCGCCAGCTTCTGCGCGCGGCGGGCGGACTGCTGGCCGGCGCCGTCGCCGCGAACTTCCTTCCCGCCCGCGGTGCCGAACCGCGCAAGCTCACGCGCAATACCGACACGGTTCGCATCGGCTGGGGCTACGGCAGCCTGCCCGACATCGCGAGGCAGCGCGGCGTGTTCGAGAAAACGCTCGGCGCGAAGGGGATCAAGGTCGAATGGATCGGGCCGTTCCCGAACCATGCGCCGTCGATCCAGGCCGTGGTCGGCGGCAGCGCGGACTTCGGCTTCTGGGGCTCGACGACGCCTGCATTTGCCGCGATGCTGGCGGGCTCGCCCATCGTCTTCACCGCCTTCGACGTGTATTCGCCGCGCTCGACCGCCATCATCGTCAAGAAGTCGAGCGGCATCCACTCGGTTGCCGATCTCGCCGGCCGCAAGGTTGCGGTGAATCGCTCGGGGCTCGGCGAATTCCTGCTGATTGCGGCGCTGGAGAAGCATCATGTCGATCGCAGCAAGGTCGAGTTCGTCTATCTGAATCCGCCCGATGCCGCGCCCGCATTCGCGCAAGGCAAAGTCGACGCGTGGTCGATGTGGTCGCCCGCCGTGGATATCGCGCGCTATTCGAACGACGCCCGCGACATCTTCAGCGAAGGGCGCGATCTCGACTTCCTCGTCGACTACAGCTCGCTCGTCACACGCCGTCAGTTCGCCGAAGAAAATTCCGCACTGGTGCGCGCCGTACTCGACGCGTATTACGTGGAAGGCGCGTGGCAGTCGGCTCACCCGGGCGAATCGGAATCGCTCGCGCAAAACGAGGCCAAATATCCGGATCAGGTGCGCGACTATCTCGCGAGCCTGAAGCGCGTGAACCAGTTTCACGAGCCCGACGACGCGGCCTTCATGGCGCAACTGCAACGGGCCGCCGACTGGCTCGCCCAGCGCAGGATCATCAACGCGCCGATCAAGGTCGCCGATTACAGCGTCAAGATATGAGCCACCGCGCCGGCAACGGCGCGAAGAAACGCGGTGCGCAGCCGGCGCGCAACCGCACCAATGGCGCCAATGGTCAACGGGCGTCAGTCGATATAACGCAAGCCCAGCTTTTCTAGCGGCTCGCGCATCTTGTACATGTCGAGCCCGAGTACGCCCGAGGCGAGCGTCGCGCGCTTCTGCGCTTCGTTCGCCTCTCGCGCCTGGGCGTTTTCGAGCGTTTTCTCCGCCATCGCTTGCGGCACCACGACCACACCGTCCTGATCCGCCACCACGACATCGCCGGGTACGACGAGTGCGCCCGCGCAGACCACCGGGATATTGACCGAACCCAGGGTCGCCTTGATCGTGCCTTTCGCCGAAATCGCCTTGCTCCACGCGGGGAAGTTCATCTCGGCGAGCACGCTGACGTCGCGTACGCCCGCGTCGATAATCAAGCCGCGCGCGCCGCGCGCCTTGAAGCTGGTGGCCAGCAAATCACCGAAGTAGCCGTCCGTGCAATCGGCGGTCAGCGCGGCCACGACCATGTCGCCGGGGCGAATCTGCTCGGCCGCGACGTGCAGCATCCAGTTGTCGCCGGGATGTAGCAGCACGGTGACGGCCGTGCCGGCCGCCGTCGCGCCCGCATAGATCGGGCGCATATAAGGCTTGAGCAGGCCCACGCGGCCCATGGCCTCATGCACGGTGGCGCTGCCGAGCGCGCCTAGTTTTTCGGCCACGCCGGCATCCGCGCGCTCGATGTTGCGATAAACCACTCCGAGTTCATACATGATTACAGCCCCTTTGATTTGAGCAAGGCATCGAGGCGCGGATAAACACGCCGTGCATTTCCTTCATAGATCTTCTGGCGTTCCTGCGCATCGACATGCGCCGCTTCGATATAGCGCTTCGTATCGTCGAAATAGTGGCCCGTCTCCGGATCGATGCCGCGCACCGCGCCGATCATCTCGCTCGCGAACAGGATGTTGTCGACGGGGATCACGCGCGTCAACAGATCAATACCCGGTTGGTGATAGACGCAGGTGTCGAAGAAAATATTGTTGAGCAGATGGTCCTTCAACACAGGCTTTTTCAACTCCTGCGCGAGACCGCGAAAGCGTCCCCAGTGATACGGCACCGCGCCACCACCGTGCGGAATCACGAAACGCAGCGTGGGGAAGTCGCGGAACAGGTCCGAGGTCAGGCATTGCATGAAGGCGGTCGTATCCGCATTCAGATAATGCGCGCCGGTCGTGTGGAAGCATGAATTGCAGCTCGTGCTCACGTGAACCATGGCCGGAATGTCGTACTCCACCATCTTCTCGTAGATCGGGTACCAGTAGCGATCCGACAGCGGCGGACTGGTCCAGTGACCGCCCGACGGATCGGGATTCAGATTGATCGCGACATTGCCGTATTGCTCGACGCATTTGACGAGTTCAGGAATGCAGGTGGCCGTATCCACGCCCGGACTTTGCGGCAGCATCGCGGCCGGCACGAAATGCCCGGGGAACAACTGGCTCACGCGATAGCACAGTTCGTTGCAGATCGCGGCCCATGTTGCCGAGATGGCGGCATCGCCAATGTGATGCGCCATGAAGCTCGCGCGCGGACTGAAGATCGTCAGATCAAGGCCGCGCGCGAGCATGAGCCTCAACTGATTGTTCTCGATCGACTCGCGCAGTTCGTCGTCGCTGATCTGCAACTCCGATACCTTGGGCATCGCCGACGGATTCGCAATGCCTGCGATCTGGCGGTTGCGCCACGTCTCCAATGCTTTCGGCGCAGTCGTATAGTGGCCGTGGATATCGATAATCATGCCTGGCTCTCCCTGGAAATTCAGCGCGCGATACCGCCAACGCGCGTTTGCCTGTCGGTTTGAACGGTTAGAACAGCACGTCGAGACCCACGGTGACGGCGGTCTGACTCGACGCGCCGGCCGGGTTCAACGTGCTGACCACGGCGTGTTTGTACGACGTGTAATCGAGTTCGCTGTACAGCGTAGTGCGCTTGGACAGCAGATAAGCGAGCGACACCACCGAGATGCCGCGGCGGCTCGCCTTGTCGGTGGAAACGGTGGTCTCATAGTAGCCGCCGGTGAAGACCAGGTCCGGCTTGATGCTCCAGGCAAGGCCGCCGAACGCGTTGTTCGTCACCTGGTGCGCCGCGTTGGGGTTCTGCTGGTCTTCCGACATGAAGCCGCCCGACACACGCACCGGGCCGATCTGGTAAGCGGCGCCGGCCATGTAATAGCTGTCGCTGACGTAGGTCGTGCCGCTCAGAATGTTGCGATGCCCGTACACGCCGCCGATGCTGGCCGGCCCCATGCCATAGCTCAGGCCGACCGAGCGCGTCGCCCCGCTGCTGAAATCGCCCGCCACGCCGCCGAACGAGTTGTCCGCTTCGAACAGCAGCGGCCCGAAGTCGTTCTTGTACTTGATGGCGTTGTTGTTGCGCGTGCCGTCCGACGCGGTGGTCAACGGCAGGATCGGCGTGAAGTGAAAGCCGAATGGATCGTAAATGCTGATGATGTCGTGCGAGATCGTGTACTGGCGCCCGAGATCGATCGACCCGTATTTCGTGTGCCCAATGCCGACATACGCTTGCCGGTTGAACAGCACACCGTTGGTGTTGTCCAGCTGGCCATTGCCGAGATTGAATCCGCTCTCCAGCCGGAAGTGCGCGTTCCAGCCGCCACCGAGGTCTTCCCGGCCCAGAAAGCCGAGTTTGTTCGAACTGTAGTAGCCGTTGGAATTCATCGTCACCACCGAGCCGCCACCGACGGCCGCATTGTTCTGGTAACGCACGCCGCCATCTACCGTGCCGTATATCTGGACACTGGTTTGCGCATGCGCGGACATCGTGCCCGCCGCCAGCGACAACCCTGCTCCAATCGTTCTCCAAATCTTTATTTTCATGATATGTCTCTAATCCGATGTATTTATCTGGATTGAATGAAGAGAAAAAACCTCTCATCCGATTCGTATAACTCGTTACGCGAAGTGATCCGTTGCATTCTTTTCGGGTGCGTCGAACCCGCTGAACCGGCTCGGCGGCTCAGCTGGTGTGACAGGCAAGTGCTTCAGGTGATTTAAGTGCTTTTAACTGCCGGCCTGGCCGCCGCTCGGGTGGCTCGTGTGGCTCAGGTGGCCGGACGCAATCGCATCCGGCCGGAAGCCCGCCGCCAGTTCGCGGCTCAGCGCAACGCGGTCGAGCGCCTTTTCCCAGTTCGCCACGACAATGGTTGCGACGCTGTTGCCGATGATGTTGGTAAACACGAATCCGCTCGACATGGCTCGGTGAATACCGAGCACGAGAGCGATGGATTCGACCGGAATCGTGTTCGACGCGGTCAGCGTAGCCGCCAGCACGGCGATGGCCGCGCCGGACACCCCTGCCGCGCCTTTCGACGTGAGCAGCAGTACCGCGAGCAGGACCAGCTGATCGTGCCAGTTCATCGGCGTGTTGGTGGCCTGGGCGAGAAAGACCGCCGCCGCGGCGAAGTACAGGCAGGTGCCGTCGTGATTGAACGTATAGGCCGTCGGCAAAACCAGACCGACCACCGACTTCTCGCATCCGAGCCGTTCGAGCTTGTCGATCAGTTGCGGAAATACCGTCTCCGAAGAACTCGTGCCGATCACGAGCAGCAACTCCGCGCCGATATAGCGCATCAAACGCAGCAGACTGAAGCCGTTGACCCTCGCGATCGGCCAGAGAATCAGCAGAATGAACAGCGCGCAGGTCAGATAGAACTCGAGCACGAGCTTGCCGAGCGAGATCAGCGTGCCGAACCCGAACTTGCTGACCGTGAAGGAGATCGCGCCGAATGCGGCGAGCGGCGCGATTTTCATCGTGAGCCCGATGATCCAGAAGAGCGAACCCGACACCGCTTCGATCAGGTCCATGGCCGGCTGTGCGCGCTCGCCGATCGCGGCGAGTCCGAATGCGAATAGCACCGAGAAGAACAGCACCTGCAACACGTCGCCGCCGGCGAACGCGCTGATTGCCGTGTGCGGAATCACATTGAGCAGGAATTCGCTCGTCGTGACGAAGTGATGCGCCTTGGCGACATACGTATCGACGGCGGCGGAATGCACGCTGTGCATGTCCACGTTCATGCCGACACCGGGCTTGAGCAGGTTCACGACCACGAGACCGAGTACCAGCGCGATCGACGTCACCACTTCGAAATAGAAGAGCGCCTTGATCGCGACGCGGCCGACTTTCTTGAAATCGCTCACGCCCGCAATGCCGCTGCACACCGTACAGAAGATGATCGGGCCGATCAGCATCTGGATGATGCGGATAAAGGCATCGCCGAGAGGTTGCAGGTTGATGCCGAACTTCGGAAAGAAGTAACCCGTGGCGATGCCTAACGCCATGCCGGCCAATACCTGGAAGGACAGATCGAGGTAGAACGGACGGCGTTCCCTGGGTTTCGCGGCGGCGGATTTGCCGGGCAAGCTCATGGTGTCTCCTTGACGGACTGCGGCGAATTCGGATTCGCTCAGGATGCGTGAAGCGGACGTGCGTTGCGCTAACGCGCGGCGTCGCCCAGAATGCCGAGGCTGTCGGCGAAGATTTCCTCGACGCTCAGCTTGCGCGGCAGCAATTGCTGTTGCTCGCAGAAGGCCAGGGTTTCTTCGAGCGGCCCGCGTAGTGCGTCATAGCCGAACAGCAGCTTGTCGGGCTGGCCCGTGCTCTGCCCGGCAGCCGCGGCCTTGCCGCGTTTGAGCAGGTCGTACACCGCGCGCACGGCTTGCGGATTCGCATCGGCCAGCGCCTGTGTCACCACAACGACATGATTGATCGGCACGTAACGATGCAGCGCGTACCACTCACGGTCGGCGACCGCGGCATTCTCGATCAGCGGCTTGAATTCCGGCTCGCCCGGCAGATCGTTGCCGAGGATCGCGGCGTCGATCTCGCCCTCACGCAGCATCGACAGCAATTGCTTGCCGGCCTCGGCACGGCGCACGAAAGCGGGTTCGACATACTCTTCCAGATGTGCGCCTTCGATCGTCACCCACTCGATCTCGTCGAGCGGCACGCCGTAGGTTTCCCCGAGAATCGCGCGCACCCACACGCCGGTGGTCTGCGAGTAGGCCCGCACGCCGATCCGCTTGCCCGCGAGATGGCTCAGGTCGGGCTTGTCACGCTCCGCGTTGTAGATGATGCAGCCTTGCTGGAAGCGCGCGGCCACGACCGCGGGCAAGAGCACGAGCGGCTTGCCGTAGGCTTTCGCCTGAAGATACGTGACGATGGCCAGTTCGCTGACGTCGAACGCCTGGCGGCGCGCCATCGGCGCGAACGCGCGATGGATCGGCTCGATCTCCTCGAACAGCAGTTCGACCGCCGGGTCCGTCAGCTCGCCCGCTTTCAGTGCTCGCGTATGCGGATAGGTTTTCAGTGCGGCCTTCAGGCGCAGAGGTTGCGTTGCAGTACTCACGTTCGGGTCTCCCGGTTGCATTCGAAGTCGACGTTTCAGGCGGCGAGCGCCGGATAGATCGCGCGCGCGGTGCCGGAGAAGATCGCGGCTTGCGCGTCGGCCGGCAGCATCGCAAGACTCTCGCGAGCGTCGGCGAGCAGTTGCGGCAGCGCGCCTTCGGCCGCCGGGAAATTCGAGCCCCACGCAATGCGATGCGCGCCGAACGCTTCGAGCACGCGCGGGAAAAACGCCGCGGGCGTCGACGCGCCTCGGCCGGCTTCGGCGATCGTGCGATTCGTGAGCTTCAGATACACGCCCTGATGCGGCGCGAGGCTGAAGAGCGGCGCGGCTGCTTCGTACGGCGGGCCGCCGGCCAGTTCGGGACGCGCGAGGTGATCGAGCAGAACGCGGATGTCCGGAAAGCGCGCGAGCATGTTCAGCAGCGCGGGAATGCCCTGTGCGGTCATCTGCAGACAAATCGACACATTGTGGCGCTGCGCGTATTCCCAGACCGGGAACGAGCGCTCGTCGTCGAGCCAGCCCGCCTGCCCCGGCATCGTGCTGCCGGTCGTGAACAGACGCAGGCCCGAGAGGCCCGCGTCGAGCCAGCGCTGCATCTGGGAGACGGCGTCGTCCGCCAGCACGTCGATCGAGAACACCCCCGCGAAGCGATCCGGATGGCTGCGCACCGCCTCGACCACATAACTATTGTCGTTGCCATACACCGTCGACGCCTGCACCACGACCGCCCGGTCGATGCCCGCTTCGTCCAGCGACGCGAGCAGCCCTTCGAAGCTGACCGGGCGCTTCGCCGACCACTCCGACTGGTGGCCGCCGACCGGGGCGATCGGATAGCGTTGTTTATCGGGGGAAATTGCATGAGTATGCGTGTCGATGACGATTGACATGAAGGCGCTCCTGACGGGAAATGTTCTGCTGGAATGGGTGTTAATGTAAGCTCGATAGCATTGAACGCCTCAATATGAAGTGAGGCCCAGCTCATAAATTCTGGTTAATCTAAGGGTTTTTTCGGGGCCGTCTGGAGGGCCAATGAAAGCGTCAGGAGAAACGTCATCGGATGAAGATCAGGCGCGCCTGCGGCGCCTTTTCCTGTTCGATGCGGTGTGCGAGGCCGGTGGCATCGGGCAGGCGGCGATCCGCGCGGGGCGCACGCAGCCGGCGGTCAGCGTCGCGATCAGCAAGCTCGAAGCGGGCTTTGGCGGCCCGCTGTTCGAACGCGGCTTCGGCGGCAGCGAATTGACCGGCGAAGGCCTCATCCTGCAGCGGCGCGTGCGCCGCATGCTCGATCAGATCGAGCGTGCCGTCATGGGCCTGACGGGCCAGGCGACGGCCACGCACGCGGCGAAGATCTGCCGCCGCCTCACCGACGCGCAGGTGCGCTGCCACATCGCGATCGCCGACGCGGGCTCCGCGGCCGAGGCCGCGCTGTCATTGGGCATTTCGCAGCCCGCCGTGCATCGGGCCGCGCGGCAAATCGAACAGAACGTCGGCGTGTCGCTATACCGGCGCCGTGTGCATAGCGTGTCGGCGAACGCTGCCGGCATCGAGTTCGCGCGCTGTTTGAGCCTCGCGCTTCATGAGATCGCGCAGGCGGGCGAGGACCTGGCCTACGCTCGCGGGCAGCTCACCGGCAAGGTGGCGATCGGCGTCCTGCCGCTGCTGCCGCCGCGCCTCGTCGCGCGCGTCATTCAGCGCTTGCGCGAGGGCTATCCTGCCGCACGCGTCACGGTGGAAGAAGGCTCGCATGCGCATCTGCTGCGCAAATTGCGTAGCGGCGCGCTCGACATCATCATCGGCGGCTTGCGCGGGGCGCGTCTTGCCGGGGCCGCACAGGAAACGGAGCTGTTTGCCGACCCTTACGTGGCGGCCGTGCGCAAGGGGCATCGGCTGGCAAGGCGCAAGCGCATCGCCCTGCTCGATCTCGCCGGCCACGACTGGGTCATGCCCGAGCACAACGTGCCGCGCCGCGCGGTGATCGATTCGATTTTCGAGCAGTTGCCAGTCAAGCCGCCGCTGGTGCTCGAAACCAGTTCTCTTGCGATGATGCTGGCGATGCTGATGGAAAGCGATTGCATCACGTTGTTGTCGCGCGCGCAGATTCGCGACGCCTATCCGGGGCGCGAACTGGTCGCGCTGGAACTGGCCTTGCCCGAAGCGCGCCGCGCGGTCGGCTATACGGTGCGCAGCGACTGGCTCGGCACGGCGGTCCAGCAGGCCTTCGTCGAGCTTCTGCGCTCGGAGAGCGCGTTAGAATCCGCTCACGAACGATGAAACGCGCACCTGTGCGTCAATTGCACGGCCAGGGCGCGCCCTGCTTCGAGCAAACGGTAGCTCAGGCCTGCTCGTTCACGAGGCCGCCGGTTTTCCCGGAGCCGAGCATCAATTGGGACAGCGCGGCCGTCGCCTGCTCGATGGCCGACGAAATCGACGCGACCTGACCGCGCAGCGCGCTGGCCGCGCTCTGATCCCCGGGTGACGACAGCTTCGTCAGTTGGGATTGAAGATGCGCCAGTTCCTGCTGAAGGCGCCGGATTTCCGCCTTCAGCGCGCGCATGGCCGGAGACTCGGATGAAGATGACGAAGAGGCGAAACCCGATGTTTCCGCTCCCGCGCTATGGCTCGCGGGATTCGAATTCGCCGCGCCGTTGCTCGCGGCCGGCGGCTTCCCGCTATCGGCGCTAGTGCCCGGGTTCTGCGCTGGCGAAACGGAAGCGGCCGAAGTGCTGCCGATATTGCCGACTGGCGTAAGCGTCATTGGTAAACTTCCCATAGTTGTTTCGATAGCTGTATGTCGGCAAGATGAAAAAAGTTCTTGAGGCCAATCACGCATACTCACGGCCGGGTGTTCCGGCTTCGCCGATGAGTTCCGGGTACATACGGCGAACTATTGGCAGGAAGCCGCTTTTCAGAGGACATCATGAACGATCCCCTTCACGCGCTCTCATGGGACGACCTGCGCATCGTCAAGGCAATCGGCGATAGCGGCGGCCTCGTCGCCGCGGCCGCCGTGCTCGACATGAATCACTCCACGGTCAGCCGCCGGCTCGCGGCCGTCGAGCGCGTGCTGCAAGCCGTGCTGTTCGACCGGCGCCGCAACGGCTATGTGCCGACCGGCGCGGGCGCCGAGCTGATCGCGCTGGCCGGGCGCATCGAAACCGACATCCACGCCGTGACCCGGCGCGTGTCGGGTCATGCGCACAGCTATACGGGCAACCTGCGCATCACGACGAGCGACGCGCTGCTGCTCGACTTTCTCACGCCGATCATCGCGGACTTCCAGCGCCGCAACGCGGGCCTGCGCATTGAAACCCTCGTCGGCAACAAGTCGCTCAATCTCGCGCGCGGCGAATCCGACATCGCGTTTCGCGCCACCGTGGCACCGCCCGAGAACCTGTTCGGCCGCAAGCTCGCCACCATCGCATGGGCCATTTATGGGCGCAGGGCCGACTACGTCGGCGTATCGCCGTCGAGAGAAGTACTCTATCAGCGCCGCTGGGTATCGTACGGCAAGAACCTCGCCGGTCTCATGGCGTTCGACTTCGTCAACGCACACGTACCGGCGGAAAACATTCTCCATCGCAGCGATTCCGTCGTCGGCGTCACCTCGGCGATCGCGGCCGGCATCGGCATCGGCCTGCTGCCCTGCATGCACGGCGACCTGCTCGGCGGACTCGTGCGCATCGGTCCTGTCGAGCCGCGAGTCTACGACGAATTGTGGGTGCTGACGCATCCCGACATCCGCAAGTCGGGCCGGGTTCATGCGTTCATGAAGCATTGCGCGGAAGCGATTACGCAGCATCGCAACTTCATCGAAGGCAGAGAACCGCGCATGCGTCACTCGATGGAACTCGATCGATAGTTCAATGCGAACGTCCGCAGTTTTACACATGCCATTCCGCAAAACTGCACCCCCCTATGCGGACTCGCTCACTTAGAATCCTCCGCATGCCGATGACTTGCGGTTGTCCTCCAGCCCCCCTGTCAACCGTCTCTCGCAGGCCATCGGCTGAATTCCAGCCAACCCATTCACTCCACGAGGACCGAGTAATGAGCATCCAAGCCATCGCCAAACCCGCTGCTTCCCTTCTGAGCCCCAACGACCACGCGCTGGTCCTGATCGATCACCAGGCGCAGATGGCATTCAACACGAAGTCGATCGACATCACCAATCTGCGCGCTAACGCAGCCATTCTTGCTCACACCGGCAAGGGCTTCAACGTGCCGACGATCATCTCGACGATCTCGAAGGACAGCTTCGCTGGCCCGCTCTTCGACGAAATCACCGACGCGTTTCCGGATGCGGAAGTCACCGACCGCACGACGTCCAATGCATGGGAAGACGAGAACTTCATCGCCCGTATCAACGCAACCGGCAAGAACCGCCTGGTCATCGCCGGCCTGTGGACGTCGGTTTGCTGCAACGGCCCCGTGATTTCCGCGCTCGAGCAAGGCTTCGAAGTCTATGTCGTCACCGATGCATGCGGCGACGGCTCGGTCGAAGCGCATGAACGCGCAGTCGCACGGATGATCCAGGCCGGCGCGCGTCCGATCACGGCACTCACCTATCTGCTCGAACTGCAACGCGACTGGGCACGTACCGAAACGTACGACGTGACGACCGGCATCGCCATGAAGTTCGGCGGCGCATTCGGCGTGGGTATCGAGTACGCGAAGGCGATGCTCGGCGCGCACTGATATCGCCAACGTCAAGCTTGATTTCCGCTTGATGACGGGGCCGCGTCACGGCCGCACGCCTGCACGAAGCAGCGCGCGCGGCGCGCGATGCGGCCCCGCTTCCGTCAGCGCGCCTTGAATCAAGGTATCGATTCGATGCACTGGCTCAAGCATTTATTTGAACATTCATCTGGACGATAAGCCCGCCTGCGGCAAAGTCGTTCGTTCATCGAAACACCGCGGCAAGCATTGCATGAAATCCTATCTCCTGTCGCTCGCTGCCGGTCTCCTCGTGGGCCTCGTCTATTCGCTGCTGAAAGTGCGCTCGCCGGCACCGCCGCTGATCGCCCTGGTCGGCCTGCTCGGCATCCTGATCGGCGAACAGGCGCTGCCCACCGTGAAACGGCTGATGTCCGAATCCAGCGCCGCGACGAGCGTACACGCCCGTAGCGAGCAGACAACGTCGGGGCAGGTGACAGGACTTGCGCCGCGCCCGACGCGCGCGAATGAAGATACCGCTGGCCAGCACCAGCCTTGAACCGGCTTTGACCCAGCCTTGACCCGCAACGAGACCCCATCATGAATACGGCTGCCGATTCGCCGCTCAGGATTCCTATTTTCAGGGCGCTGTGGATCGCCACCATCGTTTCGAATATCGGCACGTGGATGCAGGATGTCGGCGCGGGCTGGCTGATGACGTCCCTGTCGCGCGACCCGCTGCTGGTGGCGGCGGTGCAGGCCGCGACCACGCTGCCGATGTTCGTGCTGTCGATGCCCGCCGGCGCGCTCGCCGACATCGTCGACCGCAGGCGGCTGCTGCTCGCCACGCAATGGTGGATGGTGGCCGGCGCGGCCCTGCTCTCGATCTTTACGTTCGCCGGCCTGTGCACCCCGTGGCTGCTGCTGGCGATGGTCGCGGCAATCGCCACCGGCATGACGCTCAGCGCACCGGCTTTCCAGGCGACCATCCCCGAACTGGTGCCGCCCGCGAGCCTGCCGCGCGCGATTGCGCTGCTCAGCCTCGGCATCAATATCGCACGCGCGATCGGGCCGGCCGCGGGCGGCCTCGTGATCGCCGCCGCCGGCGGCCCGGCGGCGGTCTTCGCGCTCAATGCGCTATCCAGCATCGGCGTCGCGGTAGTGCTGCTGCGCTGGCAACGCACGCCGCGCAAATCGGGCCTGCCCGCCGAACACTTTCTCGGCGCCTTGCAAGCCGGCGTGCGTTACACACGGCAGTCGCCCGCCATGCTGACGGTACTGCTGCGCAGCGCGGCGTTCTTCGTATTTGCGAGCGCGCTCTGGGCCTTGCTGCCGGTGATCGGCCGGCGCGATCTCGGCTTGAGCTCCATCGGCTACGGCGCGCTGCTCGCCTGCCTCGGCTTCGGCGCCATCGCCGGTGCATTGCTTCTGCGCGTGCTCTCCGGACGGATTTCGTGCAACGCGATGATGCTCGCCGCGTCGCTGCTGTTCGCGGCGGCGACTGCATTGCTCGGCATGGCCTCGACCTTTGCCATGGCCGCGCCGGTCATGTTCGCGGCGGGCGTCGCATGGATCACGATCATGTCGTCGCTCACCGGCGCGGCGCAGATGGCCGCGCCCGCCTGGGTCAAGGCGCGTACGCTCGCGCTCTATATGCTCGTCTCGCAAGGCACGATGACCGCGGGTTCGACCTTCTGGGGATGGGTCGCCGCGCATGCAGGCGTGCAAGTAGCACTGCTCGCGGCCGGCGCGGCGCTCGGCATCGCGCAGTTGCTCGCCTTGCGTTTCCCGCTCGACGCCGCCGCGAAGCTCGACCTCACACCCGCGGCCGACTGGCCCGCGCCGCATGTGGAAGGCGACATGCAGAACGATCGCGGCCCGGTGCTCGTCACGATCGAATATCGCATCGCACCGGCGAGTTCCGCCGACTTCACGCTCGCGATGGCACGGCTGCAAGCCAGCCGGCGCCGTGGCGGCGCCCTCTCCTGGGGGTTGTATGAAGATGCGGCGCAGGCGGGTCTGTTCGTCGAGACCTTCGTCGTCGAGAGCTGGATCGAACATTTGCGCCAGCACGAACGTGTCACGCGCGCCGACCGCGAATGCGAGGAAACCGCCCGGCAATTTCATATCGGCACCGAGGCGCCGCGAATCCGTCATCTGATTGCGCCTGCGTGACGGATGGCTCCGGCGTTTCGATAGGGAATCCGAAGCTCTCCCGACATCGGCATGAAGCTCGCGAATACCGTTTTGGTGTTTCAGGATCAGTACGATTCAATTCGCACAAAAGCGTCGATCAGACCCATGAAAGCCGGGAACCACCCGGCGACGGCGAAGCGCCAACCGAATGTCCCCGATAGACGGCCCTGCCCTCGATCAATTCGCGCCGCCCGATGATCGCCTCGGCGCAGTGCGCCATAAACGCGCTCACCCGGCCGGATTTGCGGATGTCGGGATGCGTCAGAAGCCACAGCTCGTCATACACCTCGGGTATCACGGGGCTCAATCGGGTGATGCCGGTGACCAGGTCGCCGTACATGCAGGGCAAAAGACCGATGCCGATCCCCGCGGTAATGGCGGAGACCACGCCGATAATAGAGTCGCTTCGATAGACGATATTACAGGGGTCGACGTGTTCATCGATAAAACTGAATGCCTTGAGCCCGCTCAAGTCCCGGCAATAGGACACCCACGGTCGACGATCGATGATGTCGCCCGCGGGAGAGCCGTTCGCGCTATCGGCCGCGCGGCCATAAATCGCCCATGCGACGGTGCCGAGCTTGCGTCCGAACAGGTTTTCCGGCGGCGCCAGCGTGGCTCGAATCGCAATGTCGGAGTCGCCGCGCGCGAGGTTCAGAGGCTTGTTGCCGACCATCATCTCGATCTGCACACCCGGGTTGCGAGTGCGGAAATCCGCAACGATCGGGATAACGAAATCCCGCACGAGCGCATCGCTGGTCGTAATGCGCAGATTGCCTTTTTGACTGTCGGCGTGGCTGGACACGCGCTTCGTCATACTAAGAATATCCAGCTCGATACGACTGGCCAACGCAATCACTTCTTCACCCGCCGCGGTCGGCCCGTAGCCGCTGCGGCGCCGGTCGAACAACACGGCGCCCAAGGCCCGTTCGACCGCGGAGAGCCGCCGGGAAACCGTCGAATGGTTGAGCCCGAGCGCTGTTGCGGCGGCAACGAGGCTGCCGCCCTCTGCGATAGCTTTGACGATACGCAAATCATCCCAAAGTGGATTCGCGGAAGTGTCTGTCACAATGGTCCTTCAGATGCGTTCTGGAGAAACCGCGGTCCGCGACGAGTTTTCAGTCACCACTTTGCAGCCATACTTCATGCTTCCGGCACCGCATTTCTCTCAACAATGCCTTTGATGTCCGATACACAACATTCATATGATCCAGCGCCGCGGTCTCTCTTCGAATTCGCCGTGGAGCGGGTTTATTATGTGAGGTTACCTGCAAGAAAACAAACGACTAATCTTTCTCGCATCCAGCATTTGTCCTGCTAGACAGATGCGATCATACAGGATCGCATCTGTTTTCATGCGCGACGCATACAATCCGCCTGACCGGCCGGGAACGCGGCAACGTACTGCTTGCTGCCCGCTTCCCGTCGCTTCCCGTTCAAAGCGCCGCTCGCACCGCCACATGCAAGGCATGCACAACAGCGGCAACCGGTCATGACGGCACGCCCCGCCAACGCGTTACTTCTTCTCGCTCGCGAGTCGTGCAAGCGCCGCTTCGATACCCGCGGCATAGTCCGGATCGGCCTTGGCGCAATTGCCGATGTGACGCTGCTGAATGTCCTTCGACACGCCGGCAAGCTGCCGCGCCGTGTTATCGAACAGCGTCTGCCGTTGCGCCGCATTCATGCTTCTGAAGAGAATGCCCGGCTGCTGATAGTGATCTTCGTCGACGCGATGATCCCAATGAGCGGCCGCGCCGTCGAGTTCGAGCGGCGGCTCGTTGAGTTGCGGCTGATCGATCCAGACGCCCTTGCTGTTCGGCCAGTACGACGGCGTGCCGCCGAGGTTGCCGTCGGTGCGCATCGCGCCGTCGCGATGATAGCTATGGAACGGGCACTTCGGCGCATTGACGGGGATATGGTTGAAGTTCACGCCGAGCCGGTAGCGTTGCGCATCCGGATACGAGAAGAGGCGCGCCTGCAGCATCTTGTCCGGCGAGTAGCCGATACCGGGCACGATGTTCGACGGCGAAAACGCGACCTGCTCGGTTTCGGCGAAGAAGTTCTCCGGATTGCGGTTCAGTTCGAAATAGCCGACTTCGATCAGCGGATAGTCGCCCTTCGGCCACACCTTCGTCAGATCGAACGGATTGAACTGGAATGCCTTGGCCTGCGCATCCGTCATGACCTGAATGAGCAAGGTCCAGCGCGGAAAATCGCCGCGCTCGATGCTGTCGAACAGATCGCGCTGATGCGTCTCGCGGTCCTTGGCAATCAGTGCTTCCGCTTCCGAATCGCTCAGGTTCTCGACGCCCTGCTCCGTGCGGAAATGGAACTTGACCCACGTGCGTTCGTTCTCGGCATTGATGAAGCTATAGGTGTGGCTGCCGAAACCGTGCATATGGCGGAACGTACGCGGAATACCGCGCTCGCTCATCACGATCGTGACCTGATGCAGTGCTTCGGGCAGCAGCGACCAGAAATCCCAGTTGCTCTCGGCGCTGCGCATGCCGGTACGCGGATCGCGCTTGATCGCGTGGTTCAGATCGGGGAACCGCAGCGGGTCGCGGAAAAAGAACACCGGCGTGTTATTGCCGACCATGTCCCAGTTGCCTTCGTCGGTATAGAACTTCAGCGCGAAGCCGCGAATGTCGCGCTCGGCATCCGCCGCGCCGCGTTCGCCGGCCACCGTCGAGAAGCGCGCGAACAGCGGCGTCTGTTTGCCGACTTCCGCAAACATCTTCGCCTTCGTGTAGCGCGTGACGTCGTGCGTCACCGTGAACGTGCCGTAAGCGCCCGCGCCCTTCGCATGCATGCGGCGCTCCGGGATCACCTCGCGATCGAAATGCGCAAGCTTCTCGATCAGCCAGACGTCCTGCAGCAGCGCGGGGCCACGCGGGCCGGCCGTCTGAATGTTGACGTTGTCGCTGACGGGAGCACCGGCCGCATGGGTCATGTTCGGTTCCGTCGATTTTTGGACCATGGTTGTTTTCCTTGAAACCCTATCAATGGGAAGCTGCAGCGAAACGACGAGCGGCGATACGCCGCGATCATCATTCGCTGCATCGGATCTACTGCGTGGGGAATCTATACAGGCAAGGCAGGCTCAACCGAAGGAGCGCATCGTGCGAAGGCGCGGGCGCATCGCATGCGATGACGGCCTATCCGTGGACATCTCCGCGAAAAAACCGCCCCGATGCGCTCGCCCGAGCCGACGCCCTTTACTGCCGATGCTCCCGATCGGCCAATATCGATGCGAGCACGCAGCCGCCAATCAGGCCGATATGCTCGAAGAAGGCGTTACGGTCGGTGAAGCGCACGATGGTATCGGGGTCGGCCCAGAACGGATAAGCGATTGCGGCGGCACTGGCGGTGAATACGCCCAGCGCGCCGGCGGCGAGCCAGGTCAGGCGGCTGCTGATGACGGCCAGCGAAGCGCCGAGTTCGATAAAGATCGTCACCGCGATGATCGGTACGGCAGGATGCAGACCCAGGGCGTGAGCCTCGGCCAATGCGCCCTTCAGATTGAGTAGTTTCGCAATACCGCTTGTCCAGTACGGAAAGGTCAGAGCGATACGTGCCAGCAAACCAAACCATCGATTTTCGAGCAGGCGGACAATGGGCGCAGGTGTCAAAGCGAATATCTCCATCAATGCGGCGGCGAGTCCGCGAGTGCGGACTCATGCGAATAGCGGCCCGTGCGTGCGGTGAAAAAAGCGGCGCACAGCGGCCTCGTACCCAACGGGAAATGCCTTGTGGCTTTGCCGATCCGGCGGGCGGTTCAGCGCTATGGGTGCGCTAATTGTAGGGGGACGGCCGTGCGCAAACCGCGCATTCCAACGGAACCGTTCGTGCAAATATGCGGATATGCGCGTGAATGCCGAGTGCCTGCATCGATGCGCGACGAACTCGCGAGAAGCTTGCTCAGCGGGAGAGAGACAGTACTGTCGAACTCAATTTGAATTCGATAAAAGACCGGTTATCAAAGACAGAAAATCTGTATTGACGATAATGCAATGACGTTATGCGATACGCCGCCGCTATCTCCGTCGGAGACGCGAGCGGCTGCCGTCTGCAAGATAGCAAGCCCGCAAGCTCGCGGCGGCAACCGCCAATGCAGCCGCAACGCGGGCGCAACGTAGATGCAAGAAAGCGCCCGCGAAAGAGCCGCCTCAGGCCTGCCGCACGAATGGCAGCGTGCGGCCTTCCCTCGCGCTTTGCATCGCGAGGTCGATCAGCGTCATGACGTCGATAACGTCCTGCGGGCTCACCGGGAACGGCTTGCCTTCGCGAACTGCCGCCGCAAGCGCGCGATACAGATCCGCATAATTGCCGGCGGCATTGGGCACTTCGCGATCGGCCGGCTGGCCGTCGTCGCGCAACACATGCAACTGGCCGACTCCGTTACCTTCGCCGAAACCGGGCTGGCCCGGGTACAAGCCGGCCTTGAGCTGCGCTTCCTGCGCATCGAACCCGTGCTTCAGATAGCTGCCGCGCGTGCCATGAATCGCGAACCGCGGCGCATACGTGGCGAGCGCGCTGGCGTGCAGCACGGCGTCGTGGCTCGGGTAGCGCAACACGAGGTGAGCAAAATCGGGCGCACCCGCCTGCTCGCGACGCGTCTGGACGAACGCGGCGACCGACTCGGGCGCGCCGAACAGCGCGAGCGCCTGATCGATCAGATGCGGACCGAGGCCATAGAGCAGGCCGCCGCTACGCGCGGCAGCCTGGCGCGCGCCCAGGCCGAGGCGGTCGAAATGCGACTCGTAGCGTGTGATGCGGCCCAGCTCGCCGCTCGCGACCAGTTCGCGCACGGTGAGGAAGTCGCCGTCCCAGCGGCGGTTGTGGAACGGCGCGAACACGAGGCCGCGCTGCTTCGCGATGGCCGCGAGCGTGCGCGACTCCGCGGCGCTCAGCGTGACCGGCTTGTCGACGAGTACATGCTTGCCGTACTCGAGCGTGCGGCGCGCGAGGTCGAAGTGCGTGTCGTTGGGCGTCGCGATCACGACGCATTCGACAGCATCGAGCGCGAGCAGCGCGTCAAGGCCGGCGACGATCGCCGCCTCGGGGTAGTCGGCCTGGGCACGTTCGCGCTGGCTCGTCGCGATCGCGGCCAGTCGCGCCGCACCGCTATGCGCGATCACGGGCGCGTGAAAGAACTGGCCGGAGAAGCCGTAGCCGATCAGGCCGATTTGCAACGGTGCAGTCATGGGGCGCTTTCTCCTGTCAGCGGATGGACGGCGCAGCGCAAGCCGCTGCCGCGAATGGTGCGAGTGGCGCAAGCCTGTCATGCAAGGCATGGGCGCTCGCGCGCCACGCCGGGTGTGCAGCCCGCATCGCTAGGCGAGGATCTGGTCGACGATCACCTGATTGTTCAGCGAGCTTTCGAGCGAAAAGGCCACGTCCTCCTGCTCGCCGAATACCGTCCGCGCGAAGTCTTCCACCATCAACTGATACTGATCGACGCCGTCGAACGTGGTGATGTGGGTCTCGCCGGTGCGATCGTCGCGATGCCGCACCACGGACGGACCATAGACGCCCGGATTGAACGGCGCATCGAGACTCATCCAGCCATGAGTGCCATGAAACGCCATTTCCTGCCGGCGCGCTAGCTGGGTTCCGCAGTAGAACTGCATCGAGAAGCCGGGAAACTCCAGCGTGCCGCTCGTAAAGCAATCGGTGCCGAAACGCGGATCGATCACCACATCCGCCTGCACCGAAGTCGGTTCGAGCCCCGTTGCGATGCGCGTCGTGACCACCGGATAAACGCCGATGTCGCGCACGCCGCCGCCGCCGAGTTCGCGGTTGTTGCGAAATGCGTTGGGGTCGTCGTTGAAATAGGTAAAGCATCCTTCGACGCGCTTCAGTTCTCCCAACAGGCCCTGCGCGAGACTGTCGCGCACGAAGGCCCATTGCGGATGATGCGCGACCATGAATGCCTCGGCGCACACGAGCCCCGTCGCGTCGCGCAAGGCGATCAGTTCGCGGACCTCGTCCGCTCGCAGCGCGATCGGTTTTTCGCAGAGCACGTGCTTGCCGGCCGCCAGTGCTTTCTTGCACCACTCGAAGTGATGCGCCGTCGTCAGCGGAATATAAACGGCGTCGACGTCGTCGCTCTCGACCACTGCTTCGTAGCTGTCGAGCACCTGATCGATCTGATGCTGCCGCGCAAATGCTTGCGCGCGCGCGGCATCGCGGCTCGCGACGGCGGTGACGCGGGCGTTGCCCGAATTCCGGATCGCGGGCACCACGCGCTTATCGGCAATTTTCGCGGCGCCCAATACGCCCCAGCGCAAAATTTGAGTCATCGCTATTTCCATTCACTTGAATTGATTACCCGGTAACGAAACGGCGGGCGCGGATGCCTGCGCAGCATCCGCGCCCGCGCGCCCTGGTCAACGAGATGACGGCTGGTCTTTCATGGCTTCGTTTCACGGCAGCGGCTTCACTGCCATGACTCACAGCCATGATTTACTGCCGCGATCCACGGCCGTCATTCACCACAGCCGCCATGCACAGCCTCAATCCAGCTTCGGAATCTCGATCACGCGATTTTCCTTGATGGACTGCTCGGCCGCCAAGCCGATCATCACGGCCTTCAAACCGTCCTGCAACGAGACTTCGACCGGCTTGCCTTCGAGCACCGCACGCTGGAAGCCGAGATGCTCGAAATACGTCGAGCCATGGTGCGCGCCGATGCTGAGCAGCTTCTCGTCGACCTCGACCGTGCGCCGCACCGGCCCCTTCGGATCGCGCGGGCTCACCACCAGTTCGGCCTGCTGCTCGCCGCGGCCGGGCCAGTGCTTGCTTGCGCCCGGCACGAGGCACTCCACCTTACCCTGGTCGCCGACCGCCGCAAAGACTTCCTGCCAATACTCGCCGTCCGCGAACATGCAGAGGTCGAGGCTCGCGCGCCGGCCGCTTGCAAATTCGACGATCACATAGGCGTGGTCGATGATGTCGGGCGTCTTGCCGTCATACCGCTCGTCGCGATGGTTGACGTCGGCGCCGCCCGAGGCGAACACGCGCACGGCTTCGTCGCCGACGACGAGACGCATCAGGTCGAAGAAGTGGCAGCACTTCTCGACCAGCGTGCCGCCCGTGCGCTCGGAAAAGCGGTTCCAGTCGCCGACCTTGGTCAGGAACGGATGACGATGCTCGCGAATCGAGAACATCCGCAAATCGCCGATCGTGCCCGCGCGAATCTCGTCGATCATCGCCGTCATCGGCGGCATGTAGCGGTACTCCATGCCGACCCACAGCGGCGCGCGATGCGCCTTCGCGGCGGCGGCCAGATGCCGGCAATCTTCCATCGAGGTGCACAGCGGCTTTTCGACCAGCGTCGGGAAAGCCTTCGGTGCGGCGAAAATATCGTCGAGCACGGCCCGATGCGTATCGTTCGGCGTCGCCACGACGAGCACGTCGCAAGCGTCGCTCGCGAGCAGATCGCGATAGTCCGCGAACACCTTCACGTCGTCGCGCCCGGCCGCCTGCTTCGCGCCGGCAATCGATTCCGCATGCGGATCGGCCAGTGCCGTGACGACCGCGTTCGGCAGCAGCGCGATATTGCGCAGGTGTTCCTGTCCCATCATCCCGGCGCCGATCACGCCGTATCTAAGCGGTGCATTCATACCCTTCTCCTTGCTTGATAAAAAACGATTCGATGCGCGTTGCGCGTGTCGTCGCGACTTCGCTCAGCGCATGCGAAACTCAGAAAGACGTGCGCAAGCCGGCCGTCACCACCCACGGATCGAAGCCCGGCGTCACCGTCGCATAATTCGGGTTCAGCAGCCCGAACCCCTGATTCGAATGGCTATTGTTCGAGATCATCGAAGCATAGCCATACAGTTGCGTGCGCTTCGACAGGAAGTACACATAGCCCACGTCATAGGCCATCGCGCGCGCATTCGCGCTCTGGATGCGCCGCGAGACACCGAGTTCGATGTCGCCGTGTCCCGCCGGAATCTTCGCGTTGACGAGAAACGCGGACGCAAACCAGTTGGTCGAATCGGTGCGCTTCGAATAGACGTAGTTGGTGCCGATGAAGTTGCCGCCATAGCCATACGTTGCGGCAACGACCTGCGTCAGTTGCGACGACGGCGTCAGCGTGGTCGTGTTCGCGTAGTACTGGTAGCGATTGACCGCGTAGCCGAGCATCATGCCGAAGCGCTGGTACATCACGTTCATGCCGACGTTGCGGCCGTCGGCCGTCTGCCCCGAAGCGTTCTGCGAGCCGAACGAATAACCGATTTCACTCGACAGCCCGTAGTAGTTCGGCGTGCGGTAACGCACGGCGTTCGGATAGAAGCCGCCCGTGCCCGACTTGCCGAGCGTCGACGAGTGTTCCAGCGACATGATCGCGGCCGGGTTCGAAAGACCATAGGTCGAGACGTCCGAAGCCAGAAACACCCAGTAAATCGGCAGATACATGTAGCCCGCGTCGACGCTGCCGTACTGCGTGCTCGACAACCCGACCGACGCGCCGCGATTGAACAGCGTCGAGCCGCCGGCCACACCCGTATACGTGCTGAAGCCGGTTTCGAGCTGGAAGTTCGCCCGGTAGCCGCCGCCCAAGTCTTCGCTGCCGCGAAAGCCGAAGCGCGAGGCCTGCAGGTTGCCGCTCGCGGCCATCGCCGTCGGGCTCACGTTGTCGTTGAATTTGCCGTACTGCAAGGCCGAATCGACGATCCCATACAGCGTCAGCGTCGATTGCGCCCACGCGGTGGAATGCCCCGCCGCAGCAAGCGCTGAGAACATTAATCCATTTCGCAGGCACGAGCGTACCCGCGCGCCCTTTTTCAGGCGCTTTTTCGTGTAAAGCATCAGAGATCTCCAGAGATGTTTATTTTTTACTTCGGGTCTGCTTACCTATTGAACGCACGGGAACCGCCGCTACCCTCCTATCCGACTACCGACACCTGAGCGAGTCCCGCGTCGACGACCAGGTTCTGTCCCGTGATCGCCATCGCCTGCGGGCTTGCGAGAAACAACGCAGCGTCCGCGACATGCTCGGGCACGACGCGATATTTCAGACACTGCAAATCGAGAAACTGCTGATCGGCGGCGGGATCGCGCCACAGCGCCGTCTGCCGTGGCGTGACGACGGCGCCCGGCAGCACCGCGTTGACGCGGATGCCGTGCTCGCCGAGCTCGCGTGCGAGCGTGCGCGTGATCCCCGAAATCGCCGCCTTCGAAGCCGTGTAGCCGATCAGGTTGGGACGCCCGCGCAGCCAGGAGATCGAGCCGAGGTTGATGATCGAGCCGCCGCCCGCCTCGCGCATGCCGGGCGCCACGCGCTGCGTCGCGAACACGTGGTGCGTCAGATTGACGGCCAGCATCTCGTGCCACATCTCGACCGAGAGATCGTCGAGCGCATGGCGCGTATCGCGGCCCGCGTTGTTGACCAGCGTGCGGATCGTCCCGAGCTGGCGCGCCGCCACGTCGAGCACGGCGCGATAGGCGTCGATGTCGCGCACGTCGCAGCGCGCGAACCACGGTCGCAGGCGCTCGACCGCCGCGCTCGGCGCCGCGTTGCCGAGGCGCTCGCAGAGCGCGTGGCCGGCTTCTTCGTCGAGATCGCAGAAAGCCACCTGCGCGCCCTGCTCCCAGAACGCTTCGACGAGGGCCGCGCCGATGCCCGACGCGCCGCCCGATATGAACGTCACCTGTCTGGCGAGCGCCGGATACAGCGGACGGTTTGAATTCATGCTTGTCTCCTGTTGCCGAATGAGGCGGCGAATGTGGCCGGAAGTGCCTGCAATGCGATCGACATGTGCGCCTCGAGCGCGTCGCCGGGCGCGAGCACATGCATCGGCGGCGCGTTGCCGTTCAGCGCGTTGTTCGCGTGGCTCACCGGCTCGAAGGCGAAAAACGGCTGCCCGGCCGGGCGAAACAGCACGGCACAGCGCAGCGTGTCGCCCGCTGCAATCGCGATCCGGTGATGCGGCGTGTCGATCGTCGCGGCACCGCTCCAGCCGGTAAAGCAGTTGTCGACGACGGTGTCGTCGAGCGCGCCGAACGCGGACGGCGACACGCTCGCGCACGGCAGATCGTCGGCGTCGGTCACCAGCATCGCGGCCCATTCAGTCGCGAGCGTGGTCGGCCCCGCCTCCGTGTCGAGCGGAAAGAACGGATGCCAGCCCGCGCCGCACGGCGCGGCCTCGGCGCCGGTATTGACGATGCGCAAGCTCAGCCACAGCACGTCGCCGTCGATCTCGATGCGCTGCCGCGCGTCGAATGCGAACGGCCAGTGTTCGTCGGGCGTGTGCACGAGCCGCATATCGAGCGCGCTCGCCTCGCTCTCCGTCACCTGCCAGGGCTGCTGAAAACCGACGCCATGAATCGCGTGCTGGATTCCGGCCAGGTTATTCGTCAAGGTGTACTGCGTATCGCCGAAACGAAACGTGCCGAACGCGATGCGATTCGAAAACGGCACGAGCGGATAGCACGCGCTCTTGCGCACGTTGCGTGCCGAAAGCTCGGCGTCCGGCATCGGGCGCAGCACATCGCGGCCATGCCAGCGCGCATCGACGATCGCGCCGCCGAGCGAGGGCGCGATGCGCAGCTGCCATGCGTCGCTACGCAGCGCGAACAGTTCCGGAGTGCCTGGCATGGTTAGTACGGCCCGCCCGCGTTGGCGCTGACCTGAACCTTGTCCAGCGCGGCGATGAAAGCGCCGGCCTGGCGCATCATCATGCCGAGGTCGGACGCGATCGCCACGTAGTCGTAGCCCATCGCGACGAACTCGCTGACCATCTCGGGCGTCGGTCCGACGATGCCGATCGGCATGCCGATCGCATTCGCCCGGCGCGCGCAATCGGCCAGCGCGGCACGCACGTCCGCATCGGCCAGATTGCCGATCTTGCCCATCGCCGCCGACAGATCGCCGGGCCCGACGAACAGCGCGTCGACACCGGGCACGGCCGCGATCTCTTCGAGCCGCGTAATGGCCTCGGGTGTTTCGAGTTGCACGATGCAGGCGGTCGCTTCATTGGCGCGCTTGCCGAACTCGCTCCAGGTGCCATAGCGGCTCGCGCGATGCATCGCCGCGAAACCGCGCGTGCCGAGCGGCGGGAACTTGATCGAGGCGACGGCCGCGCGCGCCTCTTCGGGACTCTGCACATACGGGAACATCAGCGTGGCCGCGCCCATGTCGAGCGCCCGCTTCGCGAGGGTCGCGTCGTTGCGCGCGAGGCGCACGATCGACGCCGCGCCGCCGCATTCGACGGCTTGCAGCATATGCAGCACGTCGGTGAATTCGAGCGGCGCGTGCTCCATGTCGATCAGCAGCCAGTCGAAACCGGCGTGGCCGAGCGCCTCGGCGGTCGACGCCGCGCCGGACATCAGCCAGGTGCCGAGCGGATGCGCGCGCATCGTGCTGTCCGCGGTGCGCTTCAGCGCGTCGCGAAACGCGTTGCGCGACGGGTCCTGCTTGCTTCGGTTGCTCATCATGTGCGTCCTAGAAAATGGGTGGCTCGACGGGTTCTTCAAAGCCCGTCAGAAAGTCGAAGTCGCAGCCCTTGTCCGCTTGCGAAACATGCTCCACGTACAGGCGGATATAGCCGCGCTTGCGCGGCTTCGGCGGCGCGTGCCAGTCGGCGCGGCGACGCGCCAGTTCGTCGTCGGTCAGCAGCACGTCGAGGCGGCCGGCTGCCACGTCGAGTTCGATCGTGTCGCCGGTGCGGATCAGCGCGAGCGGGCCACCCGCCGCCGCTTCGGGCGCGACGTGCAGCACGCAGGTGCCGTAGTGGGTGCCGCTCATGCGCGCATCCGAGATGCGCACCATGTCGCGCACGCCGGCCGCGAGCAGCTTCTTCGGAATCGGCAGGTTGCCCCACTCGGGCATGCCGGGCGCGCCGACCGGGCCGCCGCCGCGCAGCACGAGCACGGTGTCCGCGTCGACGTCGAGTGCGGGGTCGTGAATCTTCGCGTTCATCTCGGCGATCGAATCGAACACGAGCGCGCGGCCGCGATGCTTCATCAGATGCGGGCTCGCCGAGCTCGGCTTGATGACCGCGCCGCTCGGCGCGAGATTGCCGCGCAGCACGCCGAGCGCACCGCGTTCGCTGACCGGATCGGTCAGCGGCCGGATCGCGTCCTCGCCCTGCGGACGCTGCCCCGCTTCGAAGCGCGCGAGGTTCTCGCCGAGCGTCGCGCCCGTGACGGTCATGCAGTCGAGCGACAGATGCGCCTTCACGACGCCCAGCAAGGCCGGGATGCCGCCCGCGTAATAGAAGTCTTCCATGAGCCGCTGGCCGGACGGAAACACGTCGGCCAGCACCGGAATGCGCTTGCCGACGCGCTCGATGTCGTCGAGCGTGAGCGGCACGTTGCCGCGTCCGGCGATCGCGATCGTGTGAATCGCCGCGTTCGTCGAACCGCCGAGCGCCATGTAGGTCACGATGCCGTTCTCGACCGACTCGTGCGTGAAGAAGCGGCTCGGCTTCAGGTCTTCCCAGACCATTCCGACGATGCGCTCGCCGCTCGCGGAGCACATCCGCGTATGCGAGGCGTCCATCGCCGGAATGCTCGTCGCGCCCGGCAGCGTGAAGCCCATCGCCTCGACGATCGAGGTCATCGTGCTGGCCGTGCCCATCGTGTTGCAGGTGCCGGGCGCGCGCGTCATGCGCGCTTCGAGCGAAATCCATTCGGGCTGCTCGATATTGCCGGCCACGTATTCGTCCCAGAACTTCTTCGTGTGCGTGCCCGCGCCGACCACCTGGCCGCGATGCCGGTCGCTGAGCATCGGGCCGGCCGGCACGAAGATGCACGGCAGGTCCGCCGACAGCGCGCCCATCATCAGGCCGGGCGTGGTCTTGTCGCAGCCGCCCATCAGCACCGCGCCGTCGATCGGCAGCGAGCGCAGCAATTCCTCGGTTTCCATCGCGAGAAAATTGCGGTAGATCATCGTGGTCGGCTTGACCATCACTTCGCCGAGCGACATCGCCGGCAGTTCGAACGGCATGCCGCCCGCCTGCAGAATGCCGCGCTTGACGGCTTCGGCGCGCTCGCGCAGATGCGCATGGCACGGCGACAGATCGCTCCACGTATTGATGATGCCGATCACCGGGCGCGACATGAATTCCTCGCGGCGCAACCCCATCTGCTGCAGGCGCTGACGATGCGCGAACGAACGCATGTCGTCGGGCGCGAGCCAGCGCTGGCTGCGCAATTCGCTGAGTTGTTTGAGTTTTCGTTGCACCATGTTCAAGCCGTGAGGTTGCCAGATTGATAAATAAGCGCCGCCGTCTTCGCGTGCGCCGCCGTGCCGGCGCCGGTGATGGCCGGCGCGACGAGACTGCCGCCCGCGATCGCCAGCAGCACGAAGACCACGCGCCGCACCGCGACCGGAGACCAGTTCGGCGGATACCGGCGCGCGAGCCAGGTGACGACCAGCACGACCGGCAGCGCCTCGAGGCTCAACGCCACCGAAGCCGCGTCGAAACGGTGCTGGGCCAGCACGATGATGAGCCGCAACACGGCGTTGATCGCGAACAGCAGCACCAGCGTATCGCGCACGACGATGCGATCGAGCGGCTGGCGATACAGATGAAACACCATCGGCGGACCCGCGCTCGCGAACACGCCGCCCATTACGCCCGAAATACCGCCGTAAAACACGAAGCTGGCGGTCGAGCCGAGCTGCGCGCGCGGCTTCGTCTGCACGACCAGCAGCACGCTGCACGCCAGAATCGCCACGCCGAGCGCGAAGCGCACCGCGCCGATCGCGTTGTCCGACAGCCACGCCAGCAGGCACGCGCCGATCGCCACGCCGACGAGGCTGCTGCCATACGACGGCACCAGCAGGCTGCGCGGCAGGGCCGGTACGCGGCGCACCAGCATCGCGGCATTGGCCAGTATCATCATCGTGACGACATTTGCCGCGACCGGCAACGGCGCGAGATGGAACACCGCGACGAGGCCGAGCAGCACGAGCCCGAACGCGAAGCCGGTCAGGCTCTGCGTAAACGTCGCGGTCGCTACGCAGACCGCGAACAGCAGATGATGCAGAAACGCGCTCACTTCGCGTCCTTCCCGAGCGCCAGCAATTGCGCCTCGCGCGCGGCGCCGTGGCGCACGAAGACCGGCGGCTCGCCGAGCGGCGCGGCGACCTCGACATGCTGGCCGCCTTCGTAGCGCGTGCCGCTCCACAGATGCGTCCACGCATCGCCTTGCGGCAGGTAGACGCGCCATTGCGTGACGTCGGCCGCATGCACCGGCGCGACCAGCAGATCGCGGCCGTACAGGTAGTGGTCCTGGATCGCGTAGGTCGCGCGATCCTGCTCGTAGTGCAGGAACAGCGGACGCTGCAGCGGCAGGCCGCGCGACGCCGCCTCGTCGACGAGTTCGCGCACGTACGGCTTCAGCGCGACGAACACGCGCGTCATGCGCGCGAAGTGCGCGAGCACCGCGTCGTTCTGCCAGAACTGGAAGTTCTCGTCGGGCCGGTTGCCTTCGTGCGTGCGCATCATCGGCGTGAAGGCCGCCATTTCCGCCCAGCGCTGGAACAGCTCCGGCGTGCGCGTATTGCCGAACAGGCTCGTGTAGCCGCCGATGTCGCTATGGTGATAGGCATTGCCGAGCAGCCCCGACGACAACGCGCCGCAGATTACGGTCTGCAAGCCGTCGTGGCGCGTGAAGTCGACCGACTGGTCGCCGGCCCACAGCAGCGGGCAATGCGCCTGCACGCCGGTATAGCCCGCGCGCATGAAGAACACCGCGTCGCCGGTGCGGCCCGCCGCCGCGATCGCGCGCGCGTTCGCCTCTGCCCACAGCGTGGGCCACGCGTTGTGCATCAGCTTCGCATCGACGCCGTTGGCGAGCGTCACGTCGATCGGCAGGTATTCGCCGAAATCCGCCATCCAGCCGTCGAGGCCCTGGTCGAGCATCTCGCCGCGAATCACCCGCTCTTCGAACCAGCGCGCCGCGGCCGGGTTCGTGAAATCGACCACGCCGCAATCGAACTCGCCGAAATCGACCAGATAGTCGCTGCCGTCGGCGCGCGTCGCCAGATAACCGGCGGCCTTCGCCTCGGCGTACAGCGTGCCGTCGTTGCACAGATACGGGTTGACGTAGCCGAGAAAGCGCACGCCACGCGCGTTAAGCTGCTTCACCCATTCGGCGTGGCCGGGGTAGCGCGTTTCGTTCCAGCGCCAGTCCCAGAAGAGCCGCTTGCCGAACGAGGTCTGACGAATGCCGACCCAGTCCTCGCACCACAGGCCGCTCACGGCCAGGCCCGCCGCCACGCTTTGCTCCATGATCCGCTGCGCGTGGTCGCGGCCGTTCTTCAGGCCGAGAATCGCGCCGTCCATCACCCACGCGGGCAGCGCGGGCTGGCGGCCGAAGCGTTGCGAGACGCGCTCGACGAGCGTGGGGTAATCGTCGGCGAGGATGAACTCGAAGCGCTCGGGAATCGCCCAGAATTGCAGTTCGTGACGCTCGGCATGACGGAAATCGAAATCGGCATAGGCCGTCGTTTCCGCGTGCAGGCAGTACTTCTGCGACGACACGAAGGTTGGCTGCGGATAGTTGGTGTGGTAGTAATCGCCGCCCGCCTTCGCGGTCGTGTCGGCCTGCCACGTCAGATAGGTGTGCTTGTCGCGGCCCACGCCGGGCTCCGAGGTCCAGAGCGGGAAATGGCGGCCGCGCAGATCGAAATACGACATCTGCTCGCCGCAGCCCCACACGTGCTCGTCGTGCTGCGCGGGCACGCGCCACCACAGGCGGTTGATGCCGTCGCGCGCCGACAACTCAAGCTGCACGCCGTGCGCCGACTGGCTGGCGACGATCGTCAGTTCCGGCTTCGCCTGCGCGTCGCGGGCCAGCTCGATGCGCGCGCCGCCGTCCGGCAGCGGCGTGAGCCGCGCGTCGCGCAGCGCGACGCGCTCCTCGACGTAATCCTCGATGTCGAAGTTGCCGCGATACATGTCCATCCGCTCGACGCCGCATCCCACGAATACGGCCGGCGCATGCGGCGTGTGCTCGAACAGCGTGCGGCCCGCCACGCGCAATACCAGCTTGCCATCCGCTTCTGTCTGCCAGTTCATCGGTTTTTTCCTTGCCTGTTCTGTTCGTTGGGTCGATCCCGGTCCGTCAATGTCCGCCCGATTCGTTCGCCGAACTGTTCCATTCGAGGCGCCGCTCATGAGCCAGCGTCCAGCGGCGGAACACCGCCATCAGCACGAGCGCGACAGCCCATGTCAGCGCGATAAAGACCTGGTACTGGACCGTGACGCCGCCGTGGCGCGCGACGCCGAGCGGCGACATGGTGAGATAGATGGTCACGAGCATCGCCATCAGGAACACGCTCATGGTGCTGGCGTGACGCCACGGCGTCATGTCGCCGGTGCGCCGCAGTTGCGGCTCGTAGGCCGTCGCGCGGCGGTGGCGCCGGCCGAGCACCAGCATCAGCGAGACTTCGAACACGAACAGGATGCCCATCACGTGCACGAAGTTGATGCCGAACTTCTTGTCGAGCTGGAACAGCAGGATGCCGAACGCGTAGATGAGCACGTGCAGCAGCAGCACGATCTTCGCCGGGAACGCGCCGACCCGCTTGCTGAAGAAGCCCACCAGCACGACCGCGATGATCGGAATATTGTAGAAGCCGGTGAAGCGGCGCATCAGGATGTAGATGCCGTCCGGCGCGTACATCAGCAGCGGTGCGATCAGCAGCGAAATGACGGCGATCGCCACGCTCGCGCTCTTGCCGACGCGAATCAGTTTCTCGTCGCTGGCATCGGGCTTCCATGCGCGATAGAAGTCGAAGGCGATCAGCGTCGCCGTGCTGTTGATGACCGCGTTGAAGTGGCTCATCACCGTGCCGAACAGCACCGCGACGAAGAAGCCTTTGGCCCACCACGGCAGCACGTCCGCCACCAGTTGCGGATAGGCGAGATCGGGACGGCTCAGCGGATGGCCCGCATACAGATGGAACGCGATGATGCCCGGCACCATCATGATGAGCGGCACGAGCAGCTTCATCATGCCCGACAGCAGCACGCCCTTCTGGCCTTCGGCGAGGTTCTTCGCCGCGAACGTGCGCTGCACGATCGACTGGTTCGTACACCAGTAGAACAGGTTGGCGAAGATCATGCCGGTAAACAGCGTGCCGAACGGCACCGAATCCTTCGGACCGCCGATCGCCGAGAGTTTCTCCGGCGCCTGGGTCGTGATGATGTGCACGCCGGAGAAGAAGTCGCCATGTCCGAGCGCGAGCAGGCCGAGCACCGGCACCATCAGGCCGCCGATCAGCAGGCCGATGCCGTTGATCGTGTCGGACACCGCCACCGCCCGCAAGCCGCCGAACACCGCATACATCGCGCCGATGATCCCCGACATCCAGACCAGGATCGTGATCGTGCTCGCGTACGACATGCCGAACAGCGCCTGCACGCCGAACACCTGGTTGAACGTGATCGCGCCGAGATACAGGCCGGCCGGGTTCACCACCAGCATGTAGCCGACCACGAAGAACGCGCTCACCACGCGCCGCGTGGTCGCGTCGTAGCGTTCCTCGAGAAACTGCGGCAGCGTCGAAAAGCCGCCGCGCAGGTAGCGCGGCAGGAAGAACATCGCCAGCGCCACGGTCGCGACGGCCGCCGTGCATTCCCAGGCCATTGCCGAGAGGTTGTTCGCGTAGGCGTCGCCGTTCAGGCCGACCATCTGCTCGACCGACAGATTGGTCAGCATCATCGAGCCGGCGATGAACCAGCCCGTCAGCCCGCCGCTCGCCATGAAATAGCCGCGCGCGCCGTGATCCTTCGCGCGACGCGTGAACAGGTACGACACGAAGCCGACCAGCGCGGTGAAAAACGCAAAGCTCAGTATGGTGAAAATCATTGTCTCCTCATCTCTCTCTGAGGCCGCCGGCGGACTTGTATTGAGGCTTTTCCGGCCGGCAACCCGCGCGCCGCTTTTCGCAGCGCTGCGATTTTTGCACGAGACGTTCGTGCGAGATCATGCCGTTATGCCACCTGCATGCACAAGTACTTCATTTCCAGATACTCGTCGATGCCGTATTTCGAACCCTCGCGTCCGAGGCCGGACTGCTTGACGCCGCCGAACGGCGCTTCCGCTGTCGAGATCAGCCCCGTGTTGATGCCCACCATGCCGAATTCCAATGCTTCCGCGATGCGCCACACGCGCGCCATGTCGCGCGTGTAGAAATAGCTGGCGAGACCGAACTCCGTGTCGTTGGCGAGCGCAATTACGTCCTGTTCGTCGGTGAAGCGCATGACGGGCGCGACCGGGCCGAAAATCTCCTCGCGCGCGACACGCATGCCGGGCGTGACGTTCGTCAGCACGGTCGGCGCGTAGTGGCGCGCGGTCGCGCCGTCGAATGCCAGCGGCTCGCCGCCGCACAGCACCTGCGCGCCGTGCGCCTTGGCATCGGCGACCAGCTCGCCCACCTTGGCGAGCGCGCGATCGTCGATCAGCGGGCCGATCTGCGTCGACGCGGCACGGCCGTCGCCGCAACGCAGCTCGCGCACGCGCGCCGCGAGTTTGTCGACGAAGGCATCATAAATGCCGGCCTGCACGTAGAAGCGGTTCGCGCACACGCAGGTCTGCCCGGCATTGCGGTACTTCGAAATCAGCGCACCTTCGATGGCGGCGTCGAGATCGGCGTCGTCGAACACGATGAACGGCGCGTTGCCGCCCAACTCCAGCGACAGCTTCTGGATATGCCGCGCGCCCTGCTCCATCAGGCGCGCGCCGATGTCGGTCGAGCCCGTGAACGACAGCTTGCGCACGATCGGGTTGCCCGTCAGTTCCTCGGCGATCCGCTGCGCGTTGCCCGTCACGACGTTGAGCACGCCGGCCGGAATGCCCGCGCGCTCGGCCAGCACGGCCAGCGCGAGCGCCGACAGCGGCGTCTGCGAGGCGGGCTTGAGCACCATCGTGCAACCCGCCGCGAGCGCCGGCCCCGCCTTGCGGGTAATCATCGCCGCCGGGAAATTCCACGGCGTGATGGCAGCGCAAACGCCGACCGGCTGGCGAATCGTGACGAGCCGGCGGTCGTTCGACGGCGTGGCGATCACGTCGCCGTCGACCCGCCGCGCCTCCTCGGCGAACCATTCGATGAAGCTCGCGGCAAACGCGATCTCGCCCTTCGCCTCGGCCAGCGGCTTGCCCTGCTCGGCCGTCATCAGCAAGGCGAGGTCGTCCTGGTGGGCGAGCATCAGGTCGTGCCATTTGTGCAGCAGCACCGCGCGGGCTTTGGCCGTCAGCGCGCGCCACGACGGCAGCGCCGCCTGCGCCGCGGCGATCGCCTCGCGCGTTTCGGCGGCCGCCATCGACGGCACGCTGGCAATCAGCTCGCCCGTCGCCGGGTCGGTGACGTCGAGCGTGCGGCCGTCGTGCGCCGCGCGCCATGCGCCGCCGATCAGGCATTGCGTGCGCAACAGGGAAGGGTCTTTCAGATCAGGCATGTCGGGTTCCGTCAATAAAAGATTCAAGCGGATGCGCGCCAGCGTGGCTCGGCCAGGCCGGGCACCTCGGTGCGCAATGCAAAGATGCCGCCTGCCAGCGGCTCGCGGTCGAGTTCGTCGGCGCCGCGCCCCGCGCGCGCCGACGTGATGTAGAGCGTGCGCAGATCGTCGCCGCCGAATGCGCACATGGTCGGGCAACGCGCCGGCAGCCGATGCACCGCATCGACCTGGCCGTCGGGCGTAAAGCGCACCACCCGCCCGCCTTCGTAGAACGCGCTCCAGTAGTAGCCTTCAGCGTCCACGGCGGCGCCATCGGGGCGGCCGCGGTCGTCCGGGGTCGGCTCGATGCGCGCCCACACTTCGCGCGTGCCGCATTGGCCCGTCGCGGCGTCGTACGCGCTGCGGTAAATCGTGAAGTTGGGCGTATCGGAGTGATACAGCCAGCGCTGGTCCGGGCTGAACGCAAGACCGTTCGACGTCAGGAGCCCCGCGCTCAGCGCGTCGAGCCGGCCGCTCCCGTAGCGATAGAGATGCGCGTTGCCGCCCGCCTTCGGCTCGTCGATCGTGCCGGCGAAAAAACGGCCCGCGGCATCGCAGCGGCCATCGTTGAAGCGGCTCGTGCACACGTCTTCGGGATTGGCGGCGAGGCATTCGAGCGGCCGCGCGTTCTCGTCGAGCGTCCAGATGCCCGAGCGCAGGCCGGCGATGAAACCGCCCGCCTCGTTCAGCGCGAAGCAGCCGATGTGCTCCGGCATGGCCAGCGCTGTGTCGACGCCGGTGGCCGGATCGAAGCGATGCAGCGCCGGTTCGAGAATGTCGACCCAGTAGAGCACGCCGGCCCGCTCGTCCCAACGGGGGCATTCGCCCAGTTGGGCGCGGACATCGAGCACGCAGCGTAAATCGGATGAAGGCATGGGGGCACCGTGTTCCTTGTTCAGGCCGTGCGACTGAAATCGCAGCGCTGCGAAATAATAGCGCTATTAAATTTGCAAGTGTTACCAGGGTTAGTACGGCTTCAATAACCCGTTGCGCTGCGTCGAATGCCGTCGGGTCAATTACAATTGGGGTTTGCGCCCACCGCGGCGCGTGTTTTTTCGACCGTTTGCAGCCTATGCCACAGACAACAATCAAGGCACCGCGCACCCGGCGCAGCACCAACCGTGTCACGATGGAAGACGTCGCCGCTCGCGCGCGCGTCTCCGCCAGTTCCGTTTCGCTGTTTCTCCGCAATCCCGAGGCCGTTTCGTCGCGCATCGCGCCGCGCATCAGCAAAGCCATCGAAGTGCTCGGCTACGTGCCGAATCTGCTGGCGGGCAGCCTCGCCGCCGCGCGCACGCGCGCGATCGGCGTGGTGGTGCCGTCGCTCGGCAACGCGTTCTTTTCGGCGACGGTCGGCCGCATGCAGAAGGAATTCGACCAGCACGGCTACCAGCTGCTGCTCGGCGCATCCGAATACGACCCCGGCCGCGAGGCGGACCTCGTGCGAACCTTCCTGTCGTGGTCGCCGACCGCGCTGGTCGTGACCGGCTGCCGGCACGGCGACGAAACACGCGCGCTGCTGCGCACCGCGCGCCTGCCGGTCGCGGAAATGTGGGAACTGGGCGAACAGCCGTTCGATCTGCAAGTCGGGTTTTCCCATTACGAGGCAGGCGCCGCGATCGCGCAGCATATGCTCGACATCGGCGCACGCCGTGCCGCCTTCATCGGCGCACGCATGACGAGCGACGTGCGCGCCCGGCAGCGCTGCGAAGGTTTCCGCATGGCGATGCTGAAAGCGGGCCTCGACGTGCGCGTCGAAGACATCCCGGGCGACGCCACGCCGCGCGCGGGGGCGCGCGCGTTGACGGCGGTGCTGGACGGCATGCCCGACGTCGATGCGCTCGCCTGCTCCAACGACGTGATCGCGCTCGGCGCGCTGTTCGAAGCGCAACGGCGCGGCATCCGGATTCCGCAGCAACTGCGCGTCGCCGGTTTCGGCGATTTGCCGTTCAGCGAGGAATGCGTGCCGCCGCTCACGACGGTTCAGCCACGCGCGGCCGAGATCGGCCGGCGCATCGCCGAGGAACTGATCGCGCGCGTGGAAGCGCCCGAAGACAACGACGAGCCGCGCATCGTCGATGTCGGCTTCGAACTGGTCGTGCGGGCCAGCACGCAAAGCCCGGCGGCGGATTAGCGGGTGTTGTGGGCTTGCGTTGCGGTGCCGCGGAAGCATCCTTCGAGGTCGGCTTTGGGCTCGCTTCTGAACTCTCTTCTGAGCCCGCATCAGAGCCCATAAGCGCTGGCGCCGCACGGCGAGTTTCGCGCGACGTCCGTCGTCCGGTCCCATGCAGCATGGCCGCCGCGACAGACGCCAACCCAGGCTCAACCGCATCAACGCACCCACGCGCCGCCATCGGCTTCGTCGCCGCGGCGGCGCGCGCGGCACTTACATCTGCGCGCCGATCATCCAGGGCACGAATTCCTCGTTACCCACGCCGAGCGCTTCGCTCTTGCTCTTACCGCCCGACGCGACCTCGACGATCATGCGGAAAATTTCCTCGCCCTTCTGCTCGACGCTCGCCGTGCCTTCCATGATCTCGCCGCAATTGATGTCCATGTCGTCGACCATGCGCTTGTACATCGTCGAATTGGTCGCGACCTTGATCGACGGCGCCGGCTTCGCACCGAAGCACGAACCGCGGCCCGTCGTGAACACCACGAGATTCGCACCACTGGCGATCTGGCCGGTCGCGCCCATCGGGTCGTAGCCCGGTGCATCCATGAACACGAGACCATGCGTATCGACCGGCTCGGCGTAGCGATACACGCCCATCAGCGGCGAGGACCCGCTCTTCGCCACCGCGCCCAGCGACTTTTCCAGAATCGTCGTGAGACCGCCGGCCTTGTTGCCCGGCGTCGGGTTGTTGTCGATGCTGCCCTTCTCGCGCTCCGCGTAGGACTCCCACCAGTGAATGCGCTCGACGATCTTCTCGCCCACTTCCTTGCTGATCGCGCGGCGCGTGAGCAGGTGCTCGGCGCCGTAAATCTCGGGCGTTTCCGTCAGAATCGCCGTGCCGCCGTGCCGCACGAGCAGGTCGACGGCCGCGCCCAGCGCCGGATTCGCGGTAATGCCCGAATAACCGTCCGAGCCGCCGCATTGCAGCGCGATATTGATGTGCGAAACCGGCAGCGGCTCGCGCACGGCCTCGTTGGCCACCGGCAGCATCTTCTCGACGGCGGCGATCGCGGCATCCACGGTCTTTTGCGTGCCGCCTTGCTCCTGCATCACGAGCGGCACGAGCAGCGGGCCCGGCTCGACACCTTCGGCGATGAACATCGCGCCCATCTGGTTCGCCTCGCAGCCGAGGCCGATGATGACCACGCCCGCGAAGTTCGGATGCTTGACGTAGCCGCCGATGGTGCGGCGCAATTGCTGGATGCCCTCGCCGTGGTGGTCGATGCAGCAGCCGAAGCTATGCGTGAGCGGCACCACGCCGTCGACGTTCGGATAGGCCTTCAAGGCGTCGGGCGTGGAGAAATGTTGCGCGACGAGCTTGGTGACCGTCGCCGAGCAGTTCACCGTGCTGATGACGCCAATGTAATTGCGCGTCGCGACGCGTCCGTCCGCGCGCCGGATGCCCTGGAACGTGAGCGGCTCCGGCGCGGGCACGACGGCCTTGACGTCCTCGCCGAACGCATAGTCGCGCGCGAACTCGCCCATCGACATGTTGTGCACGTGCACATGGTCGCCGCGGTGAATCGCCTGGGTGGCGAAACCGATGATCTGACCATAGCGCCGCACCGGCGCGCCCTGCGCCACCTCGCGGCAGGCGATCTTGTGAGCGGGCGGAACGTCGGCAGCGACGACGAGGTTGTCGAAATCCGCGAGCGTCGTGCCCGCGGCAATCGCGCCGCGGGTAATCAGAACGTCGTCGTTATCGTGCAGTTTGATTACCAATGAAGTTTGGCTCATCATGGCCTCCTGTATGTGGGTAGCTCCGCCAAGGGGCGTCGAACCTGCGTCGCGGGCGCTTGCCGGATTGGCTTGCATCATGCGGCCGGTCGAACGCCACGGCAAATTGGTCAGGCCACTTTTCGGCCGGGTCGGCGTGAGCGGTTGCATGAGGGGCTACATGAAGGGCTGCATGAGAGTTGGAAATGGACAGTCATTCGAAAAGCGTGAGCGTGATCGCTCAAACGGTCAGACGAATCGAGACCGACATCAAGGCAGGCTGCTGGCAGGAGAACGAACGCCTCCCGTCCGAGCGGGCGCTGGCCGAGACGCTCGGCGTATCGCGCGCGACCGTGCGTGAGGCGATCGCGCGACTGGCGAGCAAGGGGCTTGTCGAAACGCGGCGCGGCAGCGGCGTGTATTTGCTCGGCAGCAGACCGGCCAGGCTCGTCGCGCCGTGGCTGCAATTGATTGCCGATACGCAGCCGCTACGCGAGGAGATGTTCGAGTTCCGGCTGGTCTTCGAGTGCGCGGCGGTGCGCTTTGCGGCACAGCGTGCATCGCGCCGCGATCATGAGCGGCTGGAGAGCATTCTCGCGAAAATGCGCGACGCGGTCGCGCGGGCCGACGTCGATTCGGAAGCCGCGACCGACGTCGAGTTTCATGCGGCGCTGACGGCCGCATGCCGCAACCGGCTCATCGAGCAGTTTTATGCCAGCGCCGTGACGGTGTTGCGCGAGCACATCTCGAGCAACACCTATGACGCGACGCTCAACAATAAGAATGCCGTCTCACAGGCCCGCGCCCGATTGCGCCAGCATGAATCGATCTACTTCGCCGTGCGCGACGGCGATCCCGATGCGGCGCAAGGTGCGATGCTCAAGCACATTCACTATGTCGAGAAGCAGTTCTCCATGTAGGCGCGGCACCAGGCACCGTCGTACTGAATGCTGCGGCAATTCCGGAGATCAGCCAAGGTCAGATAAGGGGCCGGGCCTATATATAGTAAGGCCGGCCCCTCGACGCGCATCGCGCCCAGCTCAGAACTTGTGCCGTAGCGCAAGCCGCACGAACAACTGATGGTTCGACGACGATTCGCCGAGCGAATCGATGTTGGCCCTGGCCTGGCCGCCGAGCGAGTTCGTGCCGCTGGCGATCTGATAGATGCCCTCGAAGTAGATATCGGTTCGCTTCGAGAGCGTATCGTTCACGAGGAAGCCGAACTGGTTGAAGTGCTGGTTGCCCAGATCGCCGACAACCGAATTGCCTTTCGTATAGCTATACACGAGGCCGAGGAACCAGGCCGGATTGAACTGCACTTTGCCGTTGACTTCGATGGTGTTGAAGACCGCCGAGGCGCCGTTCAGGTTGCCGATGTTCCCGTATCGCACGTTCGAGTAGTTCGCGCCGATGGCGAAGCGATCGAACGTATAAGCCGCGCCCGCGACGATATCCTGCCAGGAGCCGGCCGGATGGGCGCCCGCCAGGTAGCCCGAGTTCAGCGGCGAATACGCGCCGGTGGTGGCCGGCGGCGCCGCATTCGCGTTGCTGTTCAACGGCGCCCCGACATTCGACGGGTTCTTGACGAATTCGTACGCGGCACCCGCGACAAGCGCGTTGCGCGAATACAGCACGCCGAAGGTGTAGGCGCTGCTCTGCGAGAAGTCGCCCGCGACACCGCCGAGCGTGCCCGTGGCATTCAGCGTGAAGCCGGCGAGATTCGGGCTCGTGTATTTGATCGTGTTGTTGAAACGGTACGAGCGAATCATGTTGTCGATATCGCCGGGATGCCCCGCGCTCGTGCCCCACGCGGTCTGCGGACCGAAGGCCGCCGACATGTCCGAGACGCTGTCGTATTGCCGGCCCAGTGTGATCGTACCGAGACGATCCTGCGTAATGCCGACGAAAGCCTGACGGCCGAACATCGTGCCGCCCTGCGCGAGCGCACCGTTGTTGAGGTTCATGCCGGATTCCAGCGTGAAGATCGCTTTCCAGCCTCCGCCGAGATCTTCGGCGCCCTTCACGCCCCATCTCGATCCCCACGGACCGCTTACCGAATCGAGACCGATCTGGCTGCCCCCGACGGTTTTACCGTTGACGACCTGCTTGACGTTGTTGAGGTACTGCACCCCTTCGTCGATGACCCCGTATAGCGTGACGCTGCTTTGTGCGAACGCCGTGGTGGAAAGACCTGCCAAACCGATAGCGAGAAGCTGTCGTTTCATTTTTTTAGACCCTTGTTGTTTAGCTTGCCAATATTTAAGTTCTACAAATCAATACGCCAACGCGTTCCCTGCTGCGGGAATGATCTGGCGTATGGAACCACACACACCATCGGAACCACACCGTCCGGCCTTGGCGCTCACGCCACGCGAACGCAGTCGAAACGCTCCCGTGCGGCAAGGCGGGAAAACTCGATGAACCTTGTCGGGCAAATCCCCGGCAGCCGGTCAGATGTCGCGAAACGTTCCACCAATGGACAAATGTTTGTTATGTGGAATATATTAGCGTTGTCGAGAAAAAGTTCAAAAACAAATTCCGTTGGGGTTTACATGTAAAGCCGCAACACGCGTCACTATGCTTGGCTCATCGTTTTTCCCGCTATTTCGTTCTACTTTTTCTTCTCGCGCCGTTCTCGTTGCGGGTTTCCCCTGATGCGGAAAACAAGGCTTTTTTTATTCCATCACGCTACGATTGTGCCACCTGAAAAATAGCGTTTCATTCACGGAACAAACAGGAACCCAATAGAGCGCGTTCAACGACGCCCTCCGCCGCGCGAGCGGCGGCCCATGGAGTAACGCATGACCCCCGAATTGACGGGCACCGCATCCGACACGCAGGAAGATCGCAGCGACACGAACTATCGCGTACCCGCTCTCGAACGGGGCCTGCGCATCCTCACCGAATTCTCGCTGCGCGAGCCCGTACTGGGCGTGTCCGAATTGTCGAAGCGGCTCGGCATTCCTCGCACGACGGTATTCCGGCTGCTGCAAACGCTCGAAGCCCACGGGTTCGTCGAGCGCACCGATACGGATCGCAATTGCCGGCCTGGCGTCGCGGCGCTGCGTCTCGGTCTCGAGTATCTGGGTTCGCTCGAACTGACCGAACTCGGCCAGCCGCTTATCGACCAGTTGCGTGACGACACCGGTTTTACCGCGCATATCCTGGTTCGCGACGAGCGAGACGTGGTGTTCGTCGCGAAAGCGCAAAGCCATGCCGCACCGTTCAGCTCGGTGAGGGTCAGCATCGGCACGCGCTTGCCCGCCCATGCGTCGACGCATGGTCACGTGCTGCTCGGCGATCTGGATGCCGACGAACTGCACGCGCTCTACCCCGAACGCACGCTCAAGCGCTATACGCAACACACGCCGGCAACCGTCGATGCCTTGCATGCCCTCGTACTCGCCAACGCGCGGCGCGGCTTCGCCATCGGCCAGTCGAGCTTCGAGAGCGGCATCTCGGTGGTAACGGCGCCAGTGCGCGACGCGACCGGGCGCATCGCGGCCGTCGTCACGACGACGATTCTGAGTCCGCAACTCGCCCCCGCTTTATTCGAGTCGAATCTCGTCGACAAGGTGCGCTTTACAGCCGATCAGCTGACGCAGCGACTCAACGACGGCCGCGTGCCGGGGAGCCGTGGCGCGAGTTCATCGGCTCGTCACGACTTCGTCAGGACACACGAATGACGACGATTCCGCAGTATCGGGCGACGTCATGACGTCGAGGCGAACGAAATCGCAAAAGCATTTGCGACAGGTTTTTTTAGCGCAGTAGAATCGGGCGTAGATCGAATTAGAAACAACGTTTCATAGACGAAACGCCAATACCCATATCAAAGAGGTGACCGATGAGAAGTAGACGTGTGTTCAAACCGTACTCCGCTGGCCGTGGCATTGCGCGCGTCGCCGTCATGGTCGGCAGCATTCTCGCCAGCACGCTCGCGCATGCCGATCCGGCCTCGCTGCGCGTCGGCATCGGCGGCGCGGGCGAGGAACAGCTCTGGCTGCTGCATGCGAAGCCGGCCGTCGCCCCGGGACAGGGCAAGGATTACACGCTCGACATCACGCGCTTTGCCGGCAACGACAAACGCTTCCAGGCCTTCGAGGCCGGCGCGCTCGACTTCATCACGACGAGTGCGAACGCGGCGCTGCTGGCCGCTTCCGAAGGCGCGAAATTCAAGGTCATCGCCTCGCTGTCCCGCGAAAGCGCGAACGGTTTCCAGACCACCTACCTCGTGAGCGACAGCACGCCGATCAAGAGCATCAAGGATCTGAAGGGCAAGAAGATCGGCATCGATGCGCTCAATAGCTCGACGCACCTGTGGGCCAAACTGGTGCTGGAAAAGAACGGCATCGATCCGAATCGCGACGTGACCTTCGTGCCGGTCAGCTTCCCCGCGCAGGGCCAGGCGCTGCGCTCGGGCATGATCGACGTCGGCGTCTTCCCGCAGCCGTTTGCCAGCTCGGAAGAAACGCACGGCGGCGTGCGGCCGCTGTTCACGTCGCGCGACGCGGTGCCGTTCGATCAGGAGCTGATGCTCGTGATCGCCTCGCCGGACGTGCTGAAGAACCAGCCGGCCGCCGTGCACGCATTCCTGAAGGACCTCAAAACCGCGACGCGCTTTTACGACGATCACACCAAGGACGCCCGTCAGGCCCTGATCGACGCTCACGACGTGCGCGTCACGCCGGCGGTGTATCTGTCGATGTCGGACTACTATCGCGACCCGACCGATCGCGTCGACGTGCAGACCCTCGCGAAAATGCAGGACATCCTCATCAAGAACGGCATTCAGCGCAAGCCGGTGGATGTGAATCAGCTCGTCGACATGTCGTGGCTACCGAAGGAATAAGTGCAATGCCGATTCTCGAAGCACGCGGTGTGCGCAAAGTCTTTGCGACACCGAAAGGTCCCGTTGCCACGCTGGACGGGTTCAATCTCGCGGTCGAGGAAGGAGAATTCCTCGCGATCCTCGGCCCTTCGGGCTGCGGCAAGAGCACGTTCCTGCATATGGCGGGCGGCTTCGATCAGCTCTCCGGCGGCGAGATACTCGTCGACGGCAAGCCGATCGATCGCCCGGGCCGCGATCGCGGCATGATGTTTCAGGGCTACTCGCTCTTTCCGTGGGCCACCGTCGCCGAGAACATCGCATGGCCGATGCGCATCGGCGGCGTCCCTGAACGAACGCGCGCGGCCCGGGTCAGCGAATTGCTGACGATGATCGGCCTGCCGGAAGGCGGCGGCATGTATCCGGCGCAATTGAGCGGCGGCATGAAGCAGCGCGTCGCGCTCGCCCGCATGCTCGCGCTCGAACCGCGCATCATGCTGATGGACGAGCCGTTCGGCGCACTCGATGCGCAAAACCGCGAGCTGCTGCAGGAAGAACTCGGCAACATCTGGGCGAAGCATCGCCGCACCGTGCTGTTCGTCACGCACGACATCGACGAGGCCGTGACACTCGCCACGCGCGTCGTCGTGTTCTCCACGCGGCCCGCGCGCATCAAGCTCGATCTGCAGGTGGACCGCGAAGGTCTCGACTTCGTGTCGTTCCGCAAATCGCAGCGCTTCTTCGAGTTGCGCACGACGTTGTGGGAAGCATTGCGCGAAGAGGTCATCAAGGCACGCGAAGTGGAGCGGGTCGCATGAGCGCCGTTCTCGATGTGCCAGCACCGCCGCGCCGCGGCGGATGGCGGCGCCTGCCCTACATGGCCGGCCGCGCCGCGGTGCCGATCGTGGTGCTGGCGCTGTGGCAGTGGTTCGGTGCGAGCGGCAAGCTGCCGCCCTATCTGTCGTTTCCGAGCGACATCGTCAGCGCGACGCGCGAGCTGGCCGGCGAAGGCGAGCTGTGGACCTACCTGCGCGACAGCCTGTTGCGGCTGATCGGCGGTTTCGCCATCGGCTCGGCGATCGGCGCGGCCCTCGGGCTGGTGGCGGGCCTGTCGAAGCCGGTCGGCGAATTTGCCGATCCGCTCGTCGCGTTCGTCTATCCCGTGCCGAAGATCGCTTTTCTGCCGATCATGCTGCTTATTTTCGGCCTCACGAGCGCGACGCAGACGGCGATCGTCGCCTTGAGCGTGTCGTTTCCGGTGTTTCTCGCCGCGCAGCATGCGGTCCAGCAAATGGACAAGCATCTGGTATGGGTCGCGCGCAACTTCGAGACGCCGTTCCCGACGCTGCTGTTGCGTGTCGTATTGCCCGCGACGCTGCCGGGCATTTTCGCGGGCCTGCGCGTGGCGCTCGCGCTGTCGTTCGTGTCGCTGTTCGCGGCTGAACTGATCGGCGCGAAAACGGGTTTGAGTCTGCTGATTACGGAAGGCCAGGACTGGGTGCGCTACGACATCATGCTGACCGGCGTGGTCGCTTACGGGCTGCTCGGCTTCGTCGCCGATCGCCTGCTCATGGCGGTGCGCAAACGCGCGTTGCGCGGCGTGCTGCTCGGCACCGAGGAGGCTCAGCGATGATCGCACTCAAACGTATGTGGTCCGGCACACGCGCCTGGTACTCCGTGCCGCTGATGCTGCTGCTCTGGCAATGCGTCGCGCTGTCCGGCCTCATTTCGGCGCGCGTGCTGCCGCCGCTCGGCGCGGTGTTCGCGGCCTTCATCAACGACACGATGTCCGGCAATCTGCCCTATCACGTACTGGTGACCACGGGCCGCACCTTCGCCGGCTTCGTGATCGGCTCGGTGGCCGGGGTGCTGGTCGGCTTCGGGCTCGCCCGCGTGCGCTGGTTCGAATACCTGTTCGAGCCGGTGTTTTTCGCGGGCTATCCGGTGCCGAAGATCGCGCTGTTTCCGATCTTCACGTTCCTGTTCGGCATCGGCACGCCGTCGAAAATTGCCTTTGCCGCGCTCGAATGCCTCTACCCGGTCGTGGTCGCAACGCATCTGGCGAGCCGCGCGACGGGGCGCGAAATCGTCTGGGCCGGCCAGAACATGGGCATGACCCGCGGCACGCTGCTGCGCCACGTCCTGATTCCGGCGGCGCTGCCCGGCATTCTGAACGGTCTGCGCATTGCGCTGCCGATCGGCATGACGGTCGTGATCGTGACCGAAATGATCGGCGACACGCACGGTCTCGGCTTCTATATCGCGAACTCGGGGGCCACGTTCCGCTACGACAAACTGTATGCGGGCATGCTCGCGATCGGCCTCGTCGGTCTCGTGCTCGACCGTGCGCTGGTTTTCATTTCGCGCCGCCTCTCGCATGGCATGCGCTGAATACGCTTTGCGCGCGACCCTTCTTATTCGCGGACCTTATCCGCTGACGTATCGATTGACGAGACATACATGATGGACATGAACGAAAATCTCAAACGCGCACTCGACCGGCTCGCACTCGGTTGCCGCATTCTGGAACTGGAAGGCCACGGCGACATGTCGCTGGGACATCTGTCGCTGCGCGATCCGCAAGGTCGTGGTTTCTGGCTCAAACGTAATCGCATCGGCCTCGAAGAAGTACGCGGCGCCGAGGATTTCGTGCTGGTCGACTTCGAAGGCAAGCAGATCGCCGGCAGCGGCGGACGCCATTCGGAGTGGCCGATCCACAGCGAAATTTTTCTCCAGCGTCCGGACGTGCTGGTCGTGGCGCATACGCATCCGCGCCACGCCTCGATCCTGTCCGGCTGTCTCGAACGCTTCACGCCTTATACGCTCGACGCCGACTACTTCGGCGAATTGCCGGTCATGCGCGAAACGGCCGCCTTGATCGTCAAGCCGGAAGAAGGCAAGGCGCTTGCCGAAGCAATGGGCAGCCACGACGTGGTGATGATGGCCAACCATGGCGTGACGTTCTGCGGGCGCTCGATCGAGCACGCGATCTGTGTCGGCGTGTTCCTCGAACGCGCCGCGCGGATCGAGGTGCTCGCGCGCTCGGCGGGGCTGCCGCAGACGGCACTCGCCCCCGAGGCACGCGCCAAACGGATGGCGCAGATCATGACGCCCGTGCATTGGGAGCACTCTTTCGAGTACTTCGCGCGGCGGGCCGAAGCGCAAGGATAAGACCGGCGCTTCGCCGGCGCTGCTCGTATCGAATGAACAAGGGGCGATCTGCTTGCGCAGATCGCCCCTTGTTTTTTGCAGCCTGAAAATCGCCGGCAACCGGCTCACAGCATTGGAATCCTAAATTATTGAAACCAATGCTTAAATCCGCGCGACGGTTTTAGAAACGATGCCGTATCGCCAGCGAGAACGTCGTGGCCGATCCCTTCGAGGCGATCTTGTCATACAGACACACGGCATAGACATCGGTGCGCTTCGAGAGCAGGTAGTCGTACGCGAGCGCGCCGGTGTTGCGAATCCACCCATGCGAGGCCGGGACCGTGTCGTAGTTCGTGCGGGCCCACTCGGCGAGAACATAACCGAACGGTCCGGTCGGAACGGCCGCACCGGCCTGATAGGTACGGCTCGACGAGCGCAAGCCATACGTCTGACTGCCTTCCATCGCGCCGTACAGCGTGACGAACGGCAGCTTGTAGCGCATACCGGCGAGCCACGCATCCTGTTCGGACACCGGCGCGGTGACAGGCGTGCGCACACGCTGCAACGACACGCCGGCATAAAACGGCCCCGACGAATAGTTCGCGTGCAAACCGAGGTTCGCCACGCCGGGCTGCCCCGCCACGCCGCCGACGCCGTAAATGCCCGTCACGGCCAGGCCCTTCAGCGAGGGAGAGCTGTACTGGATCGCGTTGTCCCACACCGTATCCCCGATCAGGACGCCGTTATAGGTCGAGACGAACGATTGCAGCACGATCGGCGAGAACACGACCGAGGCCCCGAACGGATTCAGTTCCTGCATGTTGACGTAGGTCGGGTTCGTCTGACGCCCGAACGTCAACGTACCGTACTGCGTGCTGAATCCCATATAGGCATTGCGGGAGAAGAACGGATCGGTCGGCTTGCGGCCCAAGGCGCCCGTGGAAGGCTGAAAGAAGCTCTCCAGGCTGAATATCATCGCATTGCCGCCGCCCAGGTCTTCGCGACCGCGAATGCCCCAGAACGACGTCGTCAAGCCGCCGCTACCTTCCACGAAGGCGGCCTTCGGATCTCCGGAGCGCTTGGACGTACCGATATAGGTTCCGACGGTTCCGTATAGCTGCACGAACGAGTCGGACGCGCCCGACTGCATGCTGCTCTGGGCATTCGCCCCATGCATTGCGGTCAGCGCCAGGCACGAGGCGGCCGAAACCGCCAGTCTGCGACGAAAGCGATTGCTCTGCAAGATAGATCTCCAATTTAATTAGTATGACTATTTATAAGAAACAGCAATGCGCGGCCTGTTTGACGAGGCCGCGTTTCCCAGCGCGCCGCTCAGTAGCGGCGAATCAGCGGCAGCATCATCACCGCGCCGACGAGGCTGCCCAGAACGATGACCAGCAGACCGGTATTGAAACTCCCCGTCGTGCTGACGATCCAGCCGATCAGAACCGGAGCGAGCGCCCCCATCAGATTGCTGCAGCCGTTCTTGACCCCGATGCCCGCCGACGTGACCGAGACGGGAATGATGTCCATCGCGAGCGCGTATTGGGCCGGCAACCCGAGACCCCAGCAGCCGGCGCTCAGCGCGATCACGATCGCCGCCACGTGCGGATCCTGAATCTGCGTGCCCGCGAAGAGCAGCAGGCCCGCGCCGGCAAGACCGATGAAGCAGAGAATCGCGCGCTTGCCCAGACGGTCGGCCAGCAGGCCCGAAAACACTTCGCCGATGAACATCAGAATGAACGGCAGCGACGAGTAGATCCCCATCTGCCCGAGGTTGAAGTGTCGGACGCGCTCGAGATAGGTCGGCAGCCAACTGTTGAGCCCCCACAGGTACATCAGGAGCCCGCAGCCGTATGCGGTGACGAGCCAGAACCGGTAGTCCTTGAGGAACAGACGCAGATCGACCTTCTCCTTGGCCTCGACGGCCACGGCCTGGCGCGAGCTTTCCGGGTCCGCATAGCGCGCGCGGTCGCGGGTCGTGAAGAAGATCAGCGGCGCCATGATGAACAGGCTGATGACACCGAAGATATAGAACGATGCGCGCCAGCCATACGCGTGCACGAGCCAAAGCGTGAGCGGAAAGCCGACGGCCGAACCGATCGGGCTGCCCACCATCCACACCGCATTGGCGCGGCCCCGCTCTTCGGGCGGGAACCAGCGGTGCACGATCTTCGCGATCAGCGAGAATTGCGGCCCTTCCATGATGCCGAGCACGACGCGCCCGAAAATCATCGTGCCGAAGCTCTGCGCGGCGCCCATGCCGAGCATCACCACGCCCCAGATCACGGCCGACACCGAGAGTGCCTTGCCGGGCTTGAACACGTCACCGATGATGCTCAGCACGACTGACGAAATACCGTACGCGATCAGGAACGCCGTCATCAGGAATCCCAGCTTGGTGGGATTGAAACCGACATTCAGGGCGTTATAGAAGTCGGGATTATTGAAAAGAACCGCTACGCTGATCCGGTCGAAAAAGCCGACCAGAACCGAGCCGAACAGGACCAACACCACGATCCAGCGCATGCGCGACGAATGCCTGGCCACGAGGGGCAACGGCTTGCTGATATCCGACATTTAAAGTCTCCTCCATCCATGAAGCGCCAGCCCCGCTGACGCCGTGCTTTTCGTTGCGGGTGGGCTGTTACGCCACCTGCACGCAGACGTACTTCGTCTCCAGGTAGTCGTCCATGCCGTATTTCGAGCCCTCGCGTCCGAAGCCGCTTTCCTTGATGCCGCCGAACGGGCCGACCTCGTTCGAAATCAGCCCCGTGTTGACGCCGACCATGCCCGTCTCGAGCGCTTCGGCCATGCGGAAGAAGCGGGACATATCGTTCGTGTACAGGTACGATGCAAGCCCGGTTTCGCTGGCGTTGGCGATCTCCACCGCTTCCTCCTCGGTCGAGAAGCGCAGCACCGCCGCCACCGGCCCGAAGGTTTCCTCGTGGAAAATCTGCATATCGAGCGAGGTGTTCACGAGCAGCGTCGGCTCGAAGAAGTTGCCGCCCAGCGCCGAGCGCTTGCCGCCCTGCGCGATGTCGGCGCCCTTGCTGCGCGCGTCCGCCACGTGTTCCTCGACCTTGCTGAGCGCCGCGGCGTCGATAAGCGGACCCTGGCTCGTGCCTTCCGCCATGCCGTCGCCCACGCGCAGATTGGCGATCGCGGTCTTCAGCTTCGCCGTGAACGCATCGTAGACGCCGGCCTGCACGAGGAAACGGTTCGTGCAGACGCACGTCTGCCCCGTGTTGCGGAACTTCGAGGCGATGGCGCCCTGCACGGCGGCGTCGAGATCCGCGTCGTCGAACACGACGAACGGCGCGTTGCCGCCCAGTTCCATCGACAGCTTCTTCACCGTCGACGCGCATTGCGCCATCAGCACCTTGCCGATTTCCGTCGAGCCCGTGAACGACAGCTTGCGCACGATCGGGTTCTCGCAGAGTTCCGCGCCGATCTCGCGCGCGGAGCCCGTCACGACGCTGAACACGCCGCGCGGCACGCCGGCGCGATGCGACAGCTCGGCCAGCGCGAGCGCCGTGAGCGGCGTTTGCGAAGCCGGCTTGAGCACCATCGTGCAGCCCGCCGCGAGCGCCGGTGCGGCTTTGCGCGTAATCATCGCCGCCGGGAAATTCCACGGCGTGATCGCCGCGCACACGCCGATCGGTTGCTTGAGCACCATGATCCGCTGCGCCGCATTGGGGCTTTCCAGCATGTCGCCCTCGATGCGCTTGCCCTGCTCCGCGAACCACTCGATGAACGAAGCCGCGTACGCGATTTCGCCCCTCGATTCCGTGAGTGGCTTGCCCTGTTCGGCGGTCATGATGCGCGCGAGGTCTTCCTGATGCGCCATCACGAGGTCGAACCACTTCCTGAGGATGCCTGCGCGCTCCTTGGCGCTGCGCCGGCGCCAGGCCGGCAACGCGGCCTGGGCCGCCGCAACGGCCTTGGCCGTCGCCTCGCGGCCGAGCAACGGAACCGTCGCGATCGGCTCGCCCGTGGCCTTGTTGGCCACGGTGATCGTCGCGCCGTCCGGCGCTTCGAGCCATTCGCCGTCGATCCATGCCGCCGAACGGATCAGCGACGGATCGGCGAGCTGCGGCCGGGTAAATGAATGAGCCATGCCATCGGTCTCCGTTAGCATCACTGAATGGCTTGCGACTTGCGTACGCTGTCGATCAGCGACGTGCGCAGCAGGAACGCGCGGTGACGCGCCGGGTCGGCGGCCGTCGCGGCGAGGTCGGCCAGATGCTGCGCGCGCACCGCCGGATCGGTCTCTTCCAGACGCTTCTTGTTCGCCACGGTCTGCTGCTGAACGAACTCGATGTTCAGCGAGCGGCGGCGACGCTCGTAGCGGTCCAGCACCGGACGCTCGGCATTGCCGTCCGCTGCCTCGGCGAGCGTGTTGGCCAGTTCCAGCGCGTCGTGAATCCCGCAGTTGAGCCCGAGCCCGCCGATCGGATTGTTCACGTGGCTCGAATCGCCCGCGAGGAAGATGCGCTGACGGCGGAACGAAGCCGCCACGCGCTGATGCACGCGGTAAATATTCTTGTGCAGCAGCGGATACGTCGCGCCGTCTTCCAGCGGGAAAATGCGGTTCAGGCGGCGTTGCGCTTCCTCGTCGCTCATCACGAACTCTTCCGGCACGTCCACCGGCGCCGGGAACACCGCGCGCCAACGGCCCTTCATGTCGTCGCCGGCGACCTTGAACAGGTTGCCCCACTCCTTCGGATCGGCGAGGTAGGCGCGATACGAACTGCCGAGCGCTTTCTCGAAGTCGAACGAGGTGGTCAGCACGAGGAACTGCTCCGGCCACGTGTAGCCTTCGAATTCGATCTCGAGCTTCTTGCGCACGGTGCTGCGCCCGCCGTCCGCGCCGACCAGGAACGTGCCGCTCAGCTTCTCCTCTACGCCGTCGCGGTCGATCGTCACGGTCACGCCGTTCGCATCCTGCTCGACGTCCACTACCGGCACGCCGAAATGCACGTCCACGTCGGACATCGTCTTCAGCTTCGCCGCGATGATGTTGACGAGCTTGTGCTGCTCGGTCTGCACGACGAACGGGAACTTCGTATCCTCGCGCAGCAGGTCGTGGTCGAAGCGCGCGATCAACTCGCGCTTCTCGCGGTCCCAGAAGTCGAAGTAACGCGCGACGAGGCCCGCGGCGATGAATTCGTCGATCACGCCGAGGCTGTCGATCATCTCGAGCGTGGACGGGTGCGTCGTGGCCGCGCGCGGATTCGTATCGACCGTCTGCGCCGCTTCGAGAACCGTGACGGCGAAGCCGCGTTGCGCGCAGGCGAGCGCCGTCACCATGCCGACGGGGCCGCCGCCGACGACGATTATCCTTTTCTGTTCAGCCATGCCAGTTCTCAATGTTTAGGTGCCGCGAAATCGTTCATGATGCGGGACTTGATAACCCGCACGTTCTTCTCCGAAGCCGGCGTGTTGCGGCTGCGGCCGACGAAGCGCGGCACGCCGTCCGTGACGACCGCCGCGACCGAGGCGATATCGCCATTGGCCAGCGCATCGAGAGCCGTATGCTTGGTGCCGCCCACGCACGAGTCGAGAATCACGACGTCGGCGTCGCGGCCGACCTGCAGGAAGCCCGAGTTGATGCCGTAGGTGCGCGCGTTGTTGCCGGTCGCGGCGCAGATCGCCTGCTCCGGTGCCATCTTGCCGAGGCTCGCGAGGTGCGTGATCGTGTACATCATGCCGAGCGGCATGATGCCGCTGCCGGTCGGCGTGTCGGTGGCGATCAGGAAGCGGTCGAACTTGTCGGCCTGCACGGTCATCTCGGCGATCATCAGCAGCGTGCGCAGATTGCCGGCGGTGCAGACCTGCATCGCGATTTCGCTTTCGTTGAGAATGCGTCCGAAATCCTGATCCGGCATCGCCACGGGGCCGCCGTTGATATGGAACGACACGTGCGGCTGCATCGCGATCAGATGTTCGGCCCAGATACCCGACGAACCCGGAATCGACGAGCCGCCCGTATGCACCGTGGTAATCATGCCGTGCTTCTTCGCCCAGCCGATCATCGGCGCGTAGTCGAACGGCGTCTTGACCGCGCCGAAGCCGGCCTTCGCGAGCCACACGCCTTGCGAGGCGATGTCGCGCAGATCGTCCTCGACCAGTCCTGGTTCGAGAATGATGGAGCCCGCGAACACGCGCATGCCGCCCGGGCGATAGTTGGCGAAGCAGCGCTGCGCGGCCACGGCCAGCGCCTTCACGCCTTGCGGATCGGTCGGACGGCCCGGCACGTGCACTTCGGACGCGCTGATCGCGGTCGTCGTGCCGCCGTGCACGTAGCTTTCGAGGAAGCCGACGGTTTTCTGGCGCGGCGTGTAATCGCCGAACGTGTTGTGAATCTGCGAGTCGATCAGACCCGGAATCGCGGTCGCGCCGTCGGCGTCGATCACCACGTCGCAGGCTTCGAGCTGTTCGGCGCTCAGGGTGCCGATCGCTTCGATCTTGCCGTCCGCCATCAGGATGCTGTCGCCCTTTGCGAACGGATCGCGCCACTCTCCGGTGACGATGGTCTTCAGATTGACGATTGCCGTTTTCATTGCATCTCCTCCATAAGGAAATTGTTTAGACGAGACCGTCTTCGCCGACTGCCTCGGATACCTTCAGGCCGCCCACGCGAGCGGTCAGACGGCCGCGGTTCGCGAGGCAGAAGATCACGGCGACTTCGTCGGGCAGCGGGCCTTCCGGGATCGCAACGGTCATGCCGTCATAGTGCGAACGCACATAGAGCGCATCCTTGTAGGCGAGCGGCACGTCGATCGCGACGCCAGCCGGAGCCACCTTCGTGTACGAGGGAATCCATGCCTTGCCGCCGACGGCCGCGCGGATCGGCTCGGCGAATGCGCTCGTCAGCAGCGCGTTCGCGTGCTCCTGTTCGCCGGCGGTGCCGACGATGCCGCCCTTGCCGTAGCTCTCGACTTCGTACGGGCCCATCGCGTCCTTCGCGAGTTGAGCCAGTTTTTCGCCCAGTTCGACGCTGGCCTCGATCATTTCGGAGAGGTCGTTGCGGAACTCGCCAGCATACGGATTCTTGACGACGGCGATGACCGCAACCTTGTGCAGCGGACGTTGATCTTCGGCATTCGCCGGTGCCGGTTGGTGCTGAACGTACGTGTAGAGGGACTTGACTTGCAGCTTCATATCGGAGACTCCAGGGCCGGTAGTCCGGCGGTTAAAAGTATCGGTTTGACAAACAATACGATTGTCGTACAATCCAGTCAACAACTTTTTTTTGAGAGGAGATCGAGATGAGCCGTCGCACGGTGCTGTTTTCGGAAATGACTCCCGACGCAAGCTGGGAGCAAGACTTCAACGACTGGTACGACACGGAGCACATTCCGGCGCGTATGAAGGCGCCGGGCTTCACGTCGGCGCAGCGCTACCGCAATGTCGACGGGCCGGCCTACCTCGCCATCTACGAGATGGAATCGAGGGATGCGCTCTCGACTCCGCAGTACAAGGAGATCAAGGGCAATCCGGGCGAGCGCTCGCGGCGCATGCTCGGCGGCGTGTCGGATTTCACCCGCTACATCGGCGAGGAAATCGGCTACTGGCATCAGGACGGCGCGCGCGCGAGCTCGCCGTTCGACGCGCAGTTCGTCTACGCCGTGTTCTTCACCGTGCCCGAGGCGCGCAGCGACGAATTCAATCGCTGGTATGAACAGGACCACATCCCGGCGCTGCTCGAATGCGAGGACTGGCTTGCCGTGCGGCGCTTCGATATCGTCGACGGAGACCCTCAACGCTTCACCCATCTTGCTCTACACTATCTGGCAAAGCGGGAAGCACTTGAGTCGGACGCGCGGGAAAAAGCGCGTGGCACGCCGTGGCGCGCCCGCCTCGCGGCGGAAGAGTGGTTCAAGGGCCATTACTGCGTCTTCGAAAAAATCGGTCAACGCTTCCTCGCGCAAGGGTAAGCGGCACGGGCCGGGCATCCGGAGCGCGCGCCTCGCGCGGCGCTCCGCTGGCCGGCCGCCGCATTACAAACTGAAAAGATCAAGGGAAGGGGACGTTATGGCTGTGGATCTGAAAGTCACACCGCAGACCGTGCTGTTTCAGACCACGTCGAAGTTGCGGGAAGCCATCATGCAAGGGCAACTCGCGCCGGGCGAGCGGCTCGTCGAAACGACGCTCGCGGAAACGATGGGCGTGAGCCGCACGACGCTGCGTGAAGCGTTGCGGCGGCTCGAATCCGAGCGTCTCGTTCACAACGCGCCGAACCGCGGGCCTTCGGTGGCGACGATCTCCATCCAGGAGTCGGTGGAGATCTATCACGTGCGCAAGCTGCTCGAAGGCGAAGCGGCCGCGCTTCTGGCTCAGTCGGCCACCGACGAGCAGGTCGCCGCCCTCGACCGGGCGCTCGCGCAATTCCAGGAAGCCGTCAATAACGACAATGCGCTCGATCGGCTCAAGTCGACGGGCGAGTTCTACGACGTGATTCTGCTCGGCTGCGGCAACCACATCATTCGCGAATTTCTGGAATCGCTGTTTGCGCGCATCAATCTGCTGCGCGCGAAGTCGATGGCGAATCCTGGCCGCGCGAGATTCAGCCTGCTCGAAATGCATAGCATCCGCGACGCCGTCAAGGCGCGCGACCCGGTCGCCGCCCGAGCCGCGGCCGAGGCTCATATTCTTGCGGCGCAGCAGGCGGCGCTTCATCCCGAAGAAGTGACGAAGCCGGCAATCGAAAAACCGCGTGCGCGCACGCGGTCACGTTCGGTCGCCGCGTGAGATCGGGCAAGTCCGGATAGCGGAAGCGACTCCCGCCATCCGTGACGCCCGAAAAGCGTTCGCTCATCGAGGCCGGCAGCGCCTTGGCCTCGGGCCTCATCTCGCTCATCTCGCCTTATTCCGCCGCCCTGCGCGCGCACCCATCGGGACACCTGGCGCACGCGAATAAGGCGAACGGGTTCATTCGGGCACGCGAGGCGCCGGCAGCGTCCTGAGCGCGTCGAGCGCGCCGCCCACCATGCGCCGCAGCGTCGGCTGAACCCGCTCCGCGCGCTCGGGCAGATAGGCAAACGGCGCCGCTTCGTCCATATAGGTCGACTGGCACATCTCGAGCTGGATCGCGTGAATGCCTTGCTGCGGCGCACCGAAGTGACGCGTGATGTAGCCGCCCTTGAAGCGCCCGTTCGCAATCCACGTGAATTCGCCCGCCGCGGCGCCAGCTTCGGCTGCGGCCTGAAGCGCCGGCGCCGCGGTGCGTCCGTCCTGGGTACCCAGATTCAGATCGGGCAGCTTGTTTTCGAAAAGCCTCGGCAACACGCTCGCGATCGAATGCGCTTCCCACAGCAGCACATGGGGATGCAGCGCGCGCAGACGCGCCAGCTCCTCCGCAAGCGCGGCGTGATAAGGACGCCAGCAGGTCTCCACGCGGCGCTGCTTCTCCGCCGCATCCGGTTCACAGCCCGGGCGATACACCGCTTCGCCATGAAACGTTTCGGTCGGGTACAGGCCAGTCGTCGTCTGTCCCGGATACAGGCTCTCGTCGTTCGGCGGCCGGTTCAGGTCGATCACATAGCGCGACACTTTCGCGCCGAGCAAGGTCGCCCCCATCTCGCGCACGAACGCGTAGAGCCGGTCCAGATGCCAGTCGGTGTCGGCCAGCGTCAGCGCCGCGTCGGAATACAGAGGGCGCAGCGTGTCGGGAATCTGCGTCCCGAGGTGCGGAATCGAAACCAGCAGCGGCGCGTCGCCGCGCTCGAGCGAATACAACTCGTTCATCGTCAAACTCCTGTCGTGATGGATCACTGCACGGCGTCGGCCGGCAGTTCCGGCAAAGCCTGCGCCAAAGCCGGACAAATCGAATGGTCGAGCACCGATCGCGTGAGCGCAACGATGTCGGCGGCAAAGTCGCCCCACGCGCCCTCGCGGTGCAGCAGAAAAAAATCGCGCCGCCCGAGCCGGCTGGCCGGCAACGGCAGCACCGCGATGTCGTTCAGATAGTGGCGCGCCTGCCAGAGGCACAGCGGCGTGGAGATCGCAAAGCCGAGCCGCGCGGTCACGAGGCTCAGGAGCGGATCGGTCGCGTCGAATTCGTAGCGTTGCGGGCTCACGATGCCGAGATGCCGGGCGAACCGCTCGACCTGCTGGCCAATCACGGAGCGCCGGGTATAGCGGATCAGCGGCAGATCGTGCGCGAGGCTGCGCCAGTCCGCGTCGCGCCGCTCATGCAGATAGCTTTTCGCGACGACCGCGACAAAGGCCTCGGAAAACAGCGGCACTTCGACGATGCGCGCATCGTCGAGCGTGGTCTGCGTGCAGACCACCATATCGAGTTCATGATCGTGCAGCATCCGGCTCAGCCCCGGGGTGAGCCCCGACCACAACGAAATCTGCCGCGGCGTGCCGGACACGGCGCGGATCAGCTCCGGCCCCACCGTCGCCGCGAACGAATCGACGCAGCCAAGGCGCACCGGCAGCTTGCCCACCTGCGCCGCGTCGCCGATGCGCGCGCTCACGGTCTGCGCATGCTCCAGCAGCGGGCCGGCCAGTTCGAGCAACGCGCGCCCGGCCAGATTGGGGCGCGGCGGCCGGCTGTCGCGATCGAACAGCACGAGACCCTGGTCGCGCTCCAATGCCGAGATCGCCTGGCTGATCGCGCTTTGCGTCACGCCGAGCTGCCTCGCCGCCGCGGTCATCGAGCCGGTTTCGCAGACGGCGATAAACGCCTGTAGCGCCCGCAGATCGATCGGAGCCTGTGTCCGTCCCATTGCCTCATCCTGTGGTTCGTCTCCACCAGCCTGCCCCCTCGCGATCGTTGATCGACGATCGGCGAGAAAGCGCCATGGTGCCTGTACCCGCCCGTGGCGTCAGTTTCATCAGCACCAATACGGGGGCCTCATTAGTTTATCTAATAAAAAATCGTCTGCCGCGGCTCGTCCCTACAATCCGCCCATTGCCATTCTGGAGAGTCCACATGAGCCACTATGATTTTGTCGTGATCGGCGCGGGCGTAGTCGGCGCATCGGTCGCTCATCACCTTGCCGCGCTCGGCGCAAAGAGCGTACTCGTGCTCGAACAGGGCACCATCGGCGCGGGCACGACCTCGCAGTCGTCGGGGCTGCTGCGCACGCACTACTCCGTGCGCCAGAACGTCGAGCTGGCCCGCGCGTCGTGGTGGGCCTTCAACAATTTCGCCGAATACGTGGGCGACGAAGAGGCCTCGTGCGGGCTCGTCAAGTGCGGCTACATGATCTGCGCGCCCGAAGGCGACAAGCTCGAACCGTTGGGCGCGTCGCTGCGCGCGCAGCAGGACATGGGTATCGAGGTCCAGTTGCTGTCGCGCGACGAAGCGCGCGAACGCATGCCGATCGCCCGCTTCGACGATGCCGCGCTGATCGGCTTCGAGCCCGAAGCCGGCTTTGCCGACGCCTACCTCGTCGCGACCAGCTTCGCCCGCTCAGCCCGCAAGCGCGGCGTCAAGATCATGGAGAACACGCGCGTGACCGGCGTGATTCGCGACGGCCGCCGGATCACCGGCGTCGAGACGACGGCCGGCACCTTCAGCTGCGGCACGCTCGTCAGCACGCAGAACATCTGGACGCCGGAGCTGGCCGGCTGGATCGGCGTGACGCTGCCGGTCAAGCCCGAGCGCCATACGGTGCTGGCGCTCGAATGCGAGGCCGAATACACGTTCGCGATGCCGGCCTTCAAGGACCTCGCCTCGCCGGGCATGCTCTATTACCGCAGCTATGGCGGCAAACAGATGCTGGTGTCCGAAGGCGTGGTCGGCGAAACGCTGAACGCACCCGAAACCGAACAGGGCGATATCTCGCTCGACTACGTCGCCGAAGTCGGCGCGCAAGTTGCCGAGCGCTTCCCGGCCTACGAGACGGCGGGCCTCGCCTCATCGTGGACCGGCGTCTATGACGTGACGCCCGACTGGAACCCCGTGCTCGGACCGGTTGCCGATATCGAAGGGCTGACCGTCGGCTTCGGCTTTTCCGGACACGGCTTCAAGCTTTCGCCGGGCGTCGGCAAGCTGCTCGCGCAGCATGCGCTCGGTCTGCCCACCGACGTCTCGCTCGCCCCTTACGCGCTGAGCCGCTTCGAAAGCGGCGCGCTGCTGGTCGGCAAGTACGGCTCGGGCGCCGTGTCCTGACTTACCCTGATTTCCCGGAGAACACCTACATGGCTATCAGGATTCTGGTTCCCGTCAAACGCGTCGTCGATCCCAACGTGCGCGTACGCGTCAATGCCAGCGGCGCCGTCGATACGACGGGCCTCAAGATGTCGCTCAATCCGTTCGACGAATGCGCGCTGGAGAAGGCGCTGCAACTGCGCGAAGCCGGCGTGGCAACGCACGTCACCGTTTTGACCTGCGGCCTCGCGACAAGCCAAGACGTGCTGCGCACCGCACTCGCGATGGGCGCGAACGACGCGGTGCTGATCGACACGGCCGAGGCGACACCCGCACTCGATTCGCTCGGCGTCGCACGGCTGCTGCACGCTTATCTGGCGACCCACGACTACGGTCTCGTGCTCTGCGGCAAGCAGGCGATCGACGACGACATCGGCGGCGTCGCCGCGATGCTGGCCGGCCTGCTCGACTGGCCGCAAGGGCTCGACGCGAGCGCGCTCGACGCCACGGCCGAGGGCTGGCGCGTGACCTGCGGTGACGACAGCGGCACCGCAACCTGGGAACTGGGCGGCCCGTGCGTGGTAAGCGCGGACCTGCGGCTCGCGGAACCGCGCCGCGTCACGCTGCCGAACATCGTCAAGGCGAAGCAGAAGCCGCTGGAGATCCTCGGCTATCGCACGCTCGGCGTGGAGCCGGCACCGCTCGCGCGCATCGACGCGCTGAGCGAACCGCCCGCGCGCAAGGCCGGCATCCAGGTGCCGACCACCGCCGCGCTGATCGACGCGCTCGCGGCACGCAACGTATTCGGAAACACGGGAGTCGCCGCATGAGAACGCTCGTCCTTGCAGAGACGGAAAACGGTCAGGTCGCGGATGCTGCGCTTCGAACCGTATCGGCCGCCAGCGAGCGCGGTCTGCCGGTCGATCTGCTGGTGCTCGACGCGAGCGCGGCGGAGTCTGCCGCGCGCGTCGCCGGAATCTCGCGCGTCCTGGTCGCGGCCGCCGCTTCGGTGGACATCGCGCCCGAAACGCTCGCCGCACGGCTCGCGCTTCTCGCGAGCGACTATTCGCTGATCGCCGCGGCCCATCGCACGCTCGGGCGCAGCGCGTTGCCGCGCGCGGCCGCGCGTGCCGGCGGCGCGTTTCTGTCCGACATCACGGCGGTTGCAGGCGCGAACCAGTTCGTGCGCGGACTCTATGCGGGCAGCGTCGTGTCGAACGTCAGCACGGCAGCCGCCACGACGTTCGCCACGTTCCGCGCCTCGTCCTGGCCCGCTGCCGGCTCGGGCGAACAGGCAGCGGACATCGTCGTGCTGCCCGTGCTCGACAGCTTTGCGAAAACCCGTCTCGTCGAACGGCACACCGCCAACCAGTCCGGCCAGGACCTCGCTTCGGCGCGCATCGTGGTGTCGGGTGGCCGTGGTCTCGGCTCGCAGGAAAACATGGAGCGGCTCGGACACTTCGCCGCACAGATCGGCGCGGCGCTCGGCGCCTCGCGCGCGGCCGTCGACGCGGGCTATGTTTCCAATGCCGCGCAGGTCGGCCAAACCGGCAAGACCGTCGCACCCGATGTGTATTTCGCGTTCGGTATTTCCGGTGCGATCCAGCACCTCGCCGGCATGAAGGACTCGAAAGTGATCGTTGCGATCAACAAGGACCCGGACGCGCCGATCTTCTCCGTGGCCGATATCGGGCTCGTCGGCGATCTGTTCGAGGTGCTGGGCGAACTGGAGCGGCATGCCGGAGCTGCGCGATGAAGCCTGAAGCGGCTGCGCCCTCTTCCGCGGCCAGCGCCGCTCAGGTTGCCGTGCGCCGCTTCGAGTACGCCCAGTTGCAGGCGGAGCCGTGGGCGAACGGCAACGGCATCACCCGCACCATTGCTCGCGGCAGCGCCGCCGGACACGGCGAGGACACGGACTGGCGCGTGAGCCTCGCAACGCTGAACACGTCCGCGAGGTTCTCGCAGTTCGCCGGCTTCGAGCGCACCTTCGTGCTGCTCGACGAGGGTGTGGTGAAGCTGCGCTCGCAAGAGGTCCGCATCGACGCACAGCGTGGCCAGCCCGTGCATTTCTCCGGCGACCTCGATCTGTGGAGCACGCTCTCCACGGCGCCCGTCAACGCGCTGAACGTGATGACGCGCCGTGGCCGCTGTGGTTCGTCCGTCGGCATGCTGTCCGGTTCGTCGAGCATCGCGGCGGCGCCGATCCGGTTGCTGATCGGCCTGTCCGGTCAGTGGAGCGTGCGCGGCGGGATGCTCGACGGCGTCTTGCTCGGTCCGCTGCAAGGCATTCTCATCGAGCGTTCACGCGAACCGCTCGATCTCGTCCCCCTCGGCGCCGGCGCTGAATTGATCTCGATTGCCATCGCTCCCCTCTCCCTCTAATTGCGCGATCTGACGTCGCGACCTGACCTATGCTTACTTCGCAATTCGGCCCGCGCGAGTCGATGGAATACGACGTGGTGATCGTCGGCGGCGGCCCGGCCGGGCTGTCGGCGGCGATCCGCCTGAAGCAGCGCGCCGCCGCGCAGGGCGTCGAGCTTGGCGTGTGCGTACTCGAAAAAGGCTCGGAGATCGGGGCGCATATCCTCTCGGGCGCGGTCATGGACCCGCGCGCCATCACCGAACTGATCCCCGACTGGAAGGACAAAGGCGCGCCGCTGGACGTTCCCGTCACCGAGGACCGTTTCCTGTTCCTCACCGCAACCGGCGCGAAGGCCGTGCCCAACTGGGCGCTGCCCGATAACTTCAAAAACCACGGCAACTACGTCATTTCGCTCGCGAACGTGACGCGCTGGCTGGGTCAGCAGGCCGAGGCGCTCGGCGTCGAAATTTTCCCGGGTTTTCCCGCCGCCGAAGTGCTCTATAACGAAGACGGCTCCGTTAAGGGCGTCGCGACCGGGAACCTCGGCATCGGCAAGGACGGCGAGCCGACCGAAAATTTCCAGCTCGGCATGGAACTGCACGCGAAGTACACACTGTTCTGCGAGGGCGCGCGCGGACATCTCGGCCGTCAGCTGAACGAGAAGTTCAAACTGCGCGATGGCGTCAATCCTCAGGTCTACGGCATCGGCATCAAGGAACTGTGGGAAATCGATCCCGCGAAGCACAAGCCGGGCCTCGTGATGCACACAGCCGGCTGGCCGCTCGAGAACGATACGTACGGCGGCTCGTTCCTTTATCACCTGGACAACAACCAGATCGTGGTGGGCTTCGTGGTCGGCCTCGGTTATTCGAATCCGTACCTGTCGCCGTTCGAGGAGTTCCAGGGCTACAAGACGCACCCGGCGATCCGAGCGATTCTCGAAGGCGGCAAGCGCGTGTCGTACGGTGCGCGGGCGATTACGGCAGGCGGGCTGATGTCGCTGCCGAAGCTCGTGTTTCCGGGCGGTGCGCTGGTCGGCGATGATGCGGGTTTCCTCAACGTCTCGCGTATCAAGGGCTCGCACGCGGCGATCAAGACCGGCATGCTCGCCGCCGACGCGGCCTTCGATGCCGTGCAGGCCGGTCGCCAGTCTGATGAACTGACTGCGTATCCGGAAGCCTTCAAGACCTCATGGCTTCACACCGAACTGTATCGCGCACGCAACTTCAAGCAGTGGATGAGCAAGGGCCTGTACCTCGGCACGCTGATGGTCGGCATCGAGCAGAAGCTGCTGGGCGGCAATGTGCCGTGGACGCTGCATCACCAGCATTGGGATCACGAGATGCTGAAACCGGCATCGCAGTGCAAGCCGATCACGTATCCGAAGCCCGATGGCAAGCTCACGTTCGACCGGCTTTCGTCGGTGTTCATTTCGAACACGAATCACGAAGAGAACCAGCCCGCGCATCTGACGCTGAAAGACCCGACCGTGCCGGTCAACGTCAACTGGCAGACCTATGCGGGTCCGGAGTCGCGTTACTGCCCTGCTGGCGTGTATGAATTCGTGAAGAACGATGACGGCAACGAACGGCTTGTGATCAATGCGCAGAACTGCGTGCACTGCAAGACCTGCGACATCAAGGACCCGACGCAGAACATCGTGTGGGTCACGCCGGAAGGTGGCGGCGGGCCGAACTACCCGAATATGTAACCAGCCGCTCTCCTGAAACGGGAGAGCAGGATCGATCGTGCCACGCAAATAGCTCGTGCTGCCGCGCGCTGCCTGAACTCGCAGCGCGCGGCAGCACGTCGCCTCGTCATGGCCCTGCTCCGTTCCGCACGGGCACCGGTTTGCACCAGATCCAATCGCACTCCCAGCGCTCATGACAGCGCCGCCGCACGAACCTCGGCGACGACGCCGTCTTCGATGCCGAGCGTCCTAGAAGCGATGCCGGATACCGAAGTTGATGTTGAACTGCTTATTCGTCGTCGACGCCGGCAACTGCCCGATCTGCATGCGCGTCGCGTCACCGCCCGCCGTGCCGTAGATCGCCCACATATAAAGATCGGTGCGCTTCGACAGATAGTAATCGGCGACCAGGTTGTACTGCTGATAGCGCGGATGCTGGCCCAGCGAGCCGATGTTCCCGTACACGAGGTCCACCGCCGCGCCGAGCCGGATATCCGAGCGCATCCAGTAGTCGGCCTGCGCCATATAGATATTGAACTGGGCGTCCGCGCCGTTGATCGATTGGGTCAGATCGGAATGCGACATCCCGACACGGCCGATCAAATTGCCGAACTTATATGAAACGCCGCCTGCCGCAATGTTGAGAGCACGCGCGTTCGGCAGATAAGCGCCAAAGATCAGGATATTGGACGCACCGGTGCTGTCGAACCACGTCGCATACGGATTGCGCACCGACGTATACGCCGCGCCGACCTGCAACGGACCGCCCGTATAGCCCGCGCCCGCGCTCACCACGCTGTTGGTCGAGAACTGACCCGGCACGCCGCCGAACGCATACAGCGCGCCGGCGGAAAATCCGTGGAAAGTCGGCGTCGTATACTTGACGGAGTTGCTGGTCTGCCAGTCATTGCCCGTATTGTCGATGTCGTAGGCCGGCGCGCTGCCCCGTCCGTTCGCCATGATCGGGCCGACATAATCGACCACCATGTCGTACTGGCGGCCGAACGTCAGATTACCGTAGGGCGTGCCGAGCCCCAGATACGATTGACGGCCGAATTGCCGGCCGTTCTGCCCGAGTTTGCCGGTATTCAGATCAAAACCGTTTTCGAGGCGGAAGAAAGCCCGGTATCCGCCGCCCAGGTCTTCGTTGCCGGTCAGCCCCCACTGGGAACCCACCCACGTGCCGCTGCGCATGCGCACCGAAGCGCCGCCGCCCGCATTGTTAATGTAGGCGATTGCCTCGTCGATCTGACCGAACAACGTCACCGAGCTTTGAGCCGATGCGTAATCCGATGCAGCGAGAAGCGCGATCAACATCCATGCCTTCTTCATTTGACCTCCTAACCAATTTATATTGTAAGAATTTTTTCATGAAACCTGTACCACCTACTTCACATCCCCACCAACAGATTCGACATCCTGATTAAATAAGACGAAACCGGGGCGCGACAGCCGCGCCCCTTGCCTCAACCGGCCGCGCCCTTTTCATCGGACGAAGGAACGATCACCGCCAGTTCCTCGACCTTCGAATACGGGTTGTCGCCGCCGATCGGCGGCAGCGAATCCCGGTACGCTTCCCACCCGGCGCAATCGCTCTCGCTGCGCCAGCCCGTGACCGAGGTCAGGCAGTCCGGCATGCCGGCGCGTGCGCCGACGTGGCGGAACATCAAGCCATCGCGGGTACCCATGCGCCGCGTGACTTCCCCGATTCGCCTGTGCGCCGCCTCGTGCTGTCCCGGCAAGACGAAATGATGTACGACAACTATCTTCATGACTGTGTCCCGTCTGGATAAAATCAACCCGCGCCTTCGCGCGAACGCTCGGACGTGCGGATCAGGCTTCGGTCGGCGAAGCGCATCAACCGCTCCCATTCGTCACGCGGGATCGGCCACCCTTCGGCCATGGCCCGCGCCTTCAGCGCGCTCAGGTGCTGCGAATCGATGGCGTACGCGCAGGCGTCGCCGATAAAACCGCTCAAGCTCCGCGCCGGCGCCGCAACGACGACGGCATCGTTCCCCTCCAGCCATGCGAAGTCGCGCACGTCTTCGCGCGAATTGCCGCCGGTTTGCAACAACGCATCGAACGCCGCGCGCGGCGGCGCGCCGTGCTTCAGCGCCGACAGCAGCGAGCAGGCAGCACCCGGCACAGCCATCGGATCATGCGCGGCCCGATACTGCCAGCCGTCGTCTTCGGCACTGGCCACACTGAACACGATCCCGCTTCCGTCACGCTGCCCCGCGCCCGCCGCAACCCCGAGGCCCGTGGCGACACATCCCGCGTATCCGCGCCGCGCGAGCCAGTACGGGATCGCATGCAGATCGGCGGCATGGGCAACGTTGCGCAGCGCGACCACGACCCGCCCGCTTTGCGCCGCCCAAGCGCCCAGCCAGTCGGCCAGCGCGGCGCCGAAGAACAGCGCGGAGCCGCCGTTCGCCTCGCATAGCGCATGGTCTTCGTGCTCGGCGACGATATCGGGCGCGCGCCACATCGACGCATCGAAGGCACCAAGTTCGCGCGCGAGCCGGCTCAAGCGCCGCCAGCCCGCCAGTTCGCCGAATTCGACGGCCTCCGCCGCGCCGGCGCTCGCGCCCCACGGCATCAATGCCGTCCCGAGCACGCGCACGGCCAAGCCCGGCACCTCTTTGCCGGACAGGCGCACCGAAGCCGACAACAGTTCATTCTCCAAGAAGCGGTTCCTCCGTCAATTCGTAGCCGTGCGGCACGCTCGGCAGCAAACCGTCGCCGGCATGGCCGGCCGCGAGTTCGCGAGGCAGCCCCGCGCCCTGGAACAGCGTCGCGCGCAGCCACGTGCGCGAACGCGGGCGGAACTTCAACATGCCGTAGGTCGCCAGCTGGAAACGCATGATGCGCAGCGGGGAAAAGTCCTTCGTGAGCAGATCCGTGCGCGCAATCGCGTAGTGGGAATCCGCCAGCGTGCTGACCCAGCCGACCATGAAGCGCATGTCCGGATGCGCGATCAGAAAGCGGCCGAGCGTCTGCTCGGGCGGCACGGCGCGTAGACGGGACAGCAGCTCTTCGACACGGCCCATCACGTCGACGGGCAGCGCATATTGCTCGCCCTCGTCGATGTCGCGGCTGCCGCGCCGCGGCTCCATGTTTTCCTCGGATGCGTACCAGAAAAAAGGCCGCTCGCCTTCCACGGTGAAACGGCTCACCCAGGCCAGATGCGTCTCGATCAGGTCCTTCAGCGCACCGGCCTTCTGCGTGGGATCGAACGGCAGCGATTCGTCGGCATGCAGCGTATTCGCGTCAACGTTGCCGCCTTCGTGGCATTCGAGCAGCAACGAGTTCAGCAGCTCGCCCGTCTCCAGGCAGCAACGCCCCCGCCAGCTGACGAGCAGTTCGGCCAGCGGATTCGAGCGGCTCGCGCCGGCCTTCCACCCGGCGCGCAAGTGGGCGAACTGCTCGCGCACCTGGAGCAGCTCGGCATGAATCGCCTCGCTCGGCGCGAACTCGTCGAGGTCGCCGGTCGGCTCGTGCGCGAAATACTCGATGGCGCGTTCCAGTTGGCGATCGAACTCGTCGCAACGCGAATCGTCCGCTTCGAAGCGCTCGCGGTACATCTCGGCCAGAGCCTGTTCGCGTGCGCCAATCCAGCGGTCGAGCAGGCGCGGATGCCGGACCACGAACGGCACGAGCCCGATGCCCGACGAGTTGCCGACGCCGACGAAGCGCCGCGATTCGTCGGAAAGATCCACGGCGGCGGGATTACGCACGCGCGCGAGGTGCAGTGCGAGGTCGTAGCCGAACTCGCGCCACAGGTAAGCCGCCATCATTTGCGCGTGATACGGCGCCTGCAACGGATGGCCGATCTGGCGCAGATACGCGTAATCGTGCATGCCGTTGCGGCCATTGCCGCTAAACCCGGTGGTGCGGATCAGATAACCGATCTGGTTCAACTGGCGCGGATCGGGCTGCTGTCCGGCCGCGAGCGACGCCACCACATGCTCGAACAGGCGCGCGCTGCGGTTCGCCCGCGACCAGGCGAGCGTGCGCGGCGCGGCGCGCCCCCACGTCACCTGCTGGATCTGCTCGCGCGACTGCTCGATATCCCCGGCCGACGGCTCGCCGATAAAGAGCGCCGCCCATGCGTCCCAGCGCGTCGCAATGATACGGTCCTGCTGCTGATGCTCCGGCAGCGGGTCGGAAAACACCACGAACGTCATCGTGTGTCCGTCGAGCCGCGCCCGGTAGGCGATGTGGCCGCGGCCGGCATCGTCGAGGCGCAGCTCGCTGATTTCGCACGAGAAGTCCATCCGGCACACCGTGCGCAGGAACGAATGCGCGAAGCTGAACTTGGTAGGCCAGATCGCACCGAGGTGCGTCAGCTCCATCAGGTCCGCGCCTCGGGACGGCAAGGAAACCGGGAGATTCGCCATTGCCGTCACATCCCGAATGCGCTGCCGGCTTCCGCGGCGCGCGCGATACGCACCGAGCGGTTCCAGCGCGCCATCGGCAGTTCGAGCAGACCCACCGCATAGAACAGCACGATGCCGACCAGCGTCAGCACCACGACGCAGGCAAACACGAGCGGCGCGTCAAAATTGCCGGTCGCCAGCATCATGTAGTAGCCGAGCCCCGCCCGGCCGCCGACGAACTCGCCCACCACCGCGCCGACCACGGCCAGCGCAATCGCCACCTTGAACCCGGCGATCATGCTCGGCACCGCATGCGGAAAGCGCACCTTGCTGAACACGGCCGCCTTCGTCGCGCCCATCGAGCGCATCAGCTTGAGCGTATCGCGATCGACCGAGGCGAGACCGGTGACGGTATTGACGACCACCGGAAAGAACGCGATCAGGAACGCGACGATGATCTTCGGCAGGATGCCGTAGCCGAGCGCGACCAGCAGGATCGGCGCGAGCGCGACCTTCGGCACCGACTGCGACGCGATCAGGATCGGATAGACGATCCGGTCGAATACGCGCGAGTAGACGATCAGCGCCGCGAGCGGCACGCCGATCGCGATGCTCAGGCCGAAGCCGGCCAGCGTTTCGATCAGCGTGACCCACATATGCGCGAGCAGATTGGCGCGATGATCGACGAGCGACACCCAGATGCTGCTCGGCGGCGGCAGCAGATACGAGGGCACGTGGCCGATATCGACGCCCGCTTCCCACACGGCGACGATCGCGACCAGCACGATCAGCACCGGAAACCGGGCCCATAGCGCGCTGAACACACGGCGCACGGAGCCTTGCGATGTCGAACTCTGATTCATGACCGGCGCTCCTCTTTCAATACGCCCATTTTTTCGAAGATGCGGCGGATATGCCGCGTATAGCGCGTGAATTCCGCCTCGTCGCGAATGTCGACGTGCCGCTCGCCGGCCAGCTCGATCGGCACGATCTCCTCGATGCGGCCGGGCCGCGGCGACATCACGACGACCCGGTTCGACAGGAACACCGCCTCGGTGATCGAGTGCGTGATGAACAGCACCGTCTTGCCCTGCTCGCGCGACAGCTGGTGGAAGTCGAGGCACATCTGGTCGCGCGTCATCGCGTCGAGCGCGCCGAACGGTTCGTCCATCAGCAGCACACGGGGATCGTGCATGAGGCCGCGCACGATCGCCGCGCGCTGGTTCATGCCGCCCGACAGTTCGTCGGGGAAGCGCTCGGCGAAGTCGCCGAGGCCCACCCGCTTGAGCAGTTGCTGCGCGCGCGGCAGATACTCCGCGCGATTCAGATTGCGGACTTCGATCTGCAGCAGCACGTTGTTGAGGATCGTGCGCCACGGCAGCAGCAGGTGCTGCTGGAACACCACGCCGAGTTCATGCACGGGCCCCTTTACGGGCTTGCCCAGCACCTCGATGCGGCCTTCGCTGACCGGCATCAGGCCTGCGATCATATTGAGCAGCGTGCTCTTGCCGCAGCCGCTCGGACCGACGATCGAGACGAATTCGCCGCGCGCGATCGTCAGCGAGGCGTCGCTGACGGCCTGCACGTCGCCCTTCTTCGAACCGAAGCGCTTGAACACGTGATCGACGTTGATCGCGGCGGTGTTTGCGGCAGTGTTCGCCTGCGGCGCACTGGCACGCTGCCCCGTCACCAGTTCGAGCGGCCGCGCCTCTTCGATTTTCAACGTCTGGCTCATGATGCACGCTCGTCCGCCCACGGCGAAAGCCGATCCGGGCTGTAAAGAATGTTGATCAACGCGGGGCCGTCGTGCGCGAGCGCCCGTGCGAACGCCTCGGCGAATTCGGCATTGGTGCGCGCGGTGAAGCCTCGCGCGCCCATCGACTCGGCGAGCATCGCGAAATCGATCGCGCCCAGTTCCGTCGCGACGGCGCGGCCCGGAAACTCCCGGCGCTGATGCATCGTGATCGTGCCGTAGTTGTTATTGTTGAACACGAGCGCGACGAATCCCTTGAGGCGCAGACGCACCGCCGTTTCCAGCTCGCTCATCGTCATCGCGAAGCCGCCGTCGCCGGAGAACGAGACCGCCGGTTCGTCGGGCCGCGCCATCTTGGCGCCGATCGCCGCCGGCAGCGCGTAGCCCATGCCGCCCGCGGTCGGCGCGAACAGCGTGCGCGGATGCTTCCAGCGGTAGTAGCGCATGAGCCAGCCACCGAACGTGCCGGCATCGCTCGCGATGCTCGCGCGCTCCGGCAGCAGCCGCAGAATGTCGTGATACACGCCTTCGAGGCTGATCATGTTCTGCGGCGCGCCCGCATCGAACGCGCGCGGCGTCGTGCGCTGCGCGTAACGCGCCCGGAGCGGCGCGATCGCGTCGAGGCGCATGGGCTGCCACCAAACAGCAAAAAGCTGCACGCTGGCTTCTTCGGGCGCGAGCCGCATGAGTCCCTCGATCGCATTGCGCGCGCGGTCGAGCGAGCGCGCTTCGATCAGCTCGGCGATCGTGAACAGCACCATCACCATCGCGGCCTCGGG
>NZ_VWWM01000023.1:0-114752 GCF_011752945.1 Paraburkholderia sp. Cy-641 | reverse complement strand
CTTGGTGATTGCCTCCATAGCGTACTCTTGCCGGGGAGGCGGGGGCGACCATCCCATTAACACAGTCCTATGCCTACCCGTTAGTTTAAGCGGGAGACTGTGTCCGGCGATTCAGGGGGCCGCTCCAGCTGGCAGCAAAACTGATTAATCAAACGAATTTCTAACTCACGACACTAGGGGTGCAACAGAGTTCGATGCCGTACATGCTCAAGGGCTATCCACTTAGCGCCAAAATTTATCACACTGAAAATGCAGTGCGCGTCGCGGAGGTATTCCAAGGGTGCCGATCCGTGTCTCCTGGCGCTTCGCACGGCAGAACCTGTTTTCGCTTTGATGCAATGTATGACGCATGTTTGCTGCTATTGGTAAGTGTCTTTACCAATGCGCGCAGTTTTGCGAATATCACCGACATGTCAAATCAACGCATCTCTGGAAATCCTTCCGGTCAGTGGCACAGCTATTCCGAATTAGCCCCTCGCAGACCAACAACAACTCTGTGCCGTCCTCTGGCCGGCGTGCCAGCGCCGCTCAGTTTGGGGGCCTCGCCCCTGTCTCGCATCCGTCAACACTTCAGCCCAGCATGGTAAGCGGATCGTCTACCGCGTAGCTCCACGCATTCCGGAATTCTAGCGATGCTGGTGAACGCGCGCTGGCCGGAGCGGTCATATCAGCCATCCAGAACGGTTCGTTAGCCTTAGGCAGTCCCGCGTCACAAAGCGCCATGCGGGCGCAATACGGGCAACTGCTGGAAACGACTCATGGCACTGTCTCGCTCGTCGTCAATTTGAGGACGCGCGCCGACGGACACTTCGACCTTGTCTCAGCTGGCATGCGGGATTCAGCAAATCCAAACAGGCGGGTAATCATCTCTGCACCCCAGAACGCCAGCACTTCTGGGGCAGGCGCAACCGATCCCGAATTCGGCACCGTTGCTGCCTTTTGCCCCGTCACAAGCTCAAATGCCGCAGTTTCCTGTTCAGTATTCCGGAGTTCCGGTGGCCGGCTCGTCTTCTCAACCGTTGCAACCCGTGGTCGCTCTGCCTGCGTTTTCTCCATCGATCAGCCGGGGGTATTACGCAAATCGTGAACGAATTGCCACGCTGGGAGCAGCAGGCAGCGCGCGCCGAGATCGAAACCAAACTGCGTTCCATGCCTGCGGACGAACAGCAAACTCTGCTTATGCACTTGAATACGCGACTCTCCGGAAAGGCAAGTGATACAAAGCTAGCCGTCATCCGGAATTGGGCTGTCACAGACTCAGTCGCCACGGTCATTGAAGGGCGCGACATGCGGACTGATCGCGAGCGCGAATTACAGACTGCTCTCGCAGATCAAAACAGTAATCCGGACTTCAGGATATCTCGCGATGAGGTATTGGGCATGCTACGGGGGGCTCAGAGAAGGGCTGCCATGCATATCGGCATCGGCCCATACGGAACCGGGACCCATTACGTTAGCGTCTTGTATCGGCGCGTTTTTCGCGATAGTCGGGGACCTGTGGCTGCGATAAGCGATATCCGTGACTTGATCGCTCCGCTTAACGAACAGCAACGCTACCAAGCCATTAAGGATTGGATTCCCCGTTACCAGGATTTTTTTCGCGGCGTTCTTTTAACGATGCGGCACTAGGTAATCGGGGCTGTGTCACGTGAGGACCCTTAATGATTTCGTTCGTTGTTGGATTTGAGCTATAGGACTGGCGAGGTGGAGCGCAAAGCGTCCTAGTTGTCTGCAAGCGTACTAATAGACAAAAAAGCCTCATAGCTTGGTGTGGCTTGGAACGAAAAATACATATCAATGCAGGTAGGCCGATATCACAATAGATCGGTGCGCGTCGCGAAGATGATATGTGGCTTAATGCGTCCCCGCGATTTGGTTCATGTGATCGCTGGAATTATGCTGCTGGATGAGGGCGCACGCAGAATACGTTCGCGCAATTTGGCGAACATGCTGAAAAGTATTTGCAAGATTTGCTGCCATCTGAAGGCAGGGATTGCTGGTTCGATCCCAGTCGGGCGCCAAGCCTCATAAGGCTTTCAGCGATTTCGCTACTTCATCGATTTCCCCCAGTGCAGTGAAAATACAGTTAGCCGGCTGCCAGGTGCAGTTCCGTCTCGCTCGTATGCGGCACAACCCACTGCGCAAGATGATCCGCGCTCAGGTGTGCATACCGCTGCACCATCTCCAGCGTTTCCCACCCGCCCAATTCCTTCAGCACCTGTAGCGGCGTGCCGCGTTGCACATGCCAGCTCGCCCACGTGTGTCGCAGATCGCGCCAGCGGAAATCGCGGTTAAACATGCAGCATGAAAATATGCCCGAGACCCTGATTGGCTATGTGCGGTGCTCGACCGACAGACAGGATCTGACCGCCCAGCAGCGGGCGCTCATGGAACTGGGGGGCGCCCCGGATCGCATCTACACGGATCGCGGCCTGACCGGTACCCATCGCGCACGCCCCGAACTCGATCAGGCTCTGGGCCGTACGTCGTGGCGATACGCTCATCGTCCCGAAGCTCGACCGGCTGACGCGGTCGGTGCCGGATGCGCGCGACATCGCGGATTCGCTCGTCACGCGCGACATGAAACTGGCAGTCGGGTTAAGCGTCTACGATCCGGCCGACCCAATGGGCAAGATGTCCTTCAACATCCCGGCGACGTTCGCGGAATTCGAAGCCGACCTGATCCGTCTGCGCATCCGCGAGGGGATGGCCATCGCACGAGCGAAGGGGAAGCTCCGTGGCAAGCAACCGAAGCTCTCCATCAAGCAGCAGAAGGAACTGCGCCGGATGCACGAAAGCGGCAAGCACTCGATCAGCGATCTGGCTGAATTGTTCTCGGTATCCCACCCGACCGTGTATCAGACGCTTGCACGTTTTCCAGAGCGTTGAGCGCTTTACAAATGCGCTGACCGTTTCGCCAAAACGGCATGCTTTTATTGAACGAAATCGATCTTCTTTTCCCCTGACACTACATCTCTTACCCAATCTTCATTATTTGCGAGGTATTCCTTATACCCACCATACGAATTTGCCAGTATTTTTCCATCGGCAACCCATTTATCCATCTTCTTTGAGAAAAAATCATTAAAATAAGGTGCCGAACAAGATATGTTACACCATGGGTCACATATAATTATATCTTCACTCCATTTACTCATATCGCTCCCCATATCGAAACCCATGTAGTCAGGGTGCGATGGTGGCAGTACAGCTGCGAAAGCGTGTGTTCCAACAACCCCGCCAATCCCGATCTTGACCGCCTTTAAATTATTCTTCAATAACATGTCGACTGCGAGTCGAGACAATTCACCACAGTTATGTGCTTTCGATTTTTTTATGTTATCCAAAGTATAATTTTTATATAGTTCACCCATTTGATTTGCCGCCTCACAAACCCTGCGTATTTCGGAGTCTCTTTCCGCGTGGAGTCGAATTTTGTTGCAGGACTTCAAATTTGGATGTTTGTAATATAAATTCCTTACATCCTCCAAGACTACTTGCGCGATGGCTCTTTTAGTCTCCAATGTCATGGGAGATTTCGAAAATACCGCATGGGGCATCGTTATTGTGCGTGTTTCGGCAGAAGGTTGAGCAGCAGTACCAGAAGTGTATGCCGTTTGAGCCGCTGGAGATTTGAGTTTGGGTGGCCGGTTTTGGGAAATCTGGTCGAACCGCGCGTCGGAGTACTGAGACCGGGACGATGACAACGCCGACGCCTGCGCGGGCGAAGACGACGACCCCAACGTATCGAGCGCATAGTCGTGCCCGTGAGAATCCACTAGTTTTGAATGAATGCAGCCCATTATCGTCCGACAACATCAGAGAAACTATCAGCATGCACAATCCTCCGGCACTGCACTATCGCTCTCGCGAAAAAAAGTTGCTCATTGCGAACGCTCTCGCCTGGGCCCTTCCAGTAAACCATTGCGTGATTCCTTTTTCGTGTTTTCCATAGATTCCACAATTAAATGGGGTCTATGGAACCCCGCGCGCTTCACTCCTCCGTCAAGCTCGTTCGCGAGGCTTAACTGACCTCCCTGTTCCATTGCTCCTCAGACCCCGAATAGAGCCGTACGCCAAATGGCGTGAAGCGGGGGCTAGTACAACATCCCTCAAATAGCTTTAGTATTAGGCACTTTCGGCCAAACTTGGTAACCAGGCTGGATGCCAGAACGCAAACCCTACCCAACAGATGTATCGGACGAGGAATGGAGCTTCGCCGCTCCGTACCTCGTCCTGATGAGCGAAGATGCGCCGCAGCGCCGCTATGAGCTGCGTGAAATGTTCAACGCATTGCGCTGGATAGCGCGCGCTGGTGCATCGTGGCGCATGCTGCCGACCAACTTCCCGCCGTGGGAGATGGTCTATCAGCAAACACAACGCTGGCTCAACGCGGGTTGCTTTGAGGCGATGGTCAACGATTTGCGTTCGGTGCTGCGCGTGGCGCAAGCGCGCCAGGGCCAGCCCAGTGCGGTGATTCTGGACGCACGTTGCAGTCCGCATGCGAAAGCGGACCACGTGCGGGCTATGACGGACACAAGCGCAAGCGAGGCAGCAAGGTTCATATGGCCGTCGACACGTTGGGTCTGCTGCTTGCGGTACACATTACGCCCTCCAATGAGCAGGAACGTGCGCAGGTGGGTGAGCTTGCGCGCCAGGTCCAGCACGTCACGGGGCAGACCGTGAAACTCGCCTTTGCTGACCAGGGCTATACGGGCGACACGGCTGCGCAGGCTGCTCGCGACGAGGGAATGCAATTGCAGATCATCAAACTGCCCGGGACGAAGAAAGGATTCGTGCTATTGCCGCGTCGCTGGGTGGTTGAACGCAGCTTTGGCTGGCCGAACCGCTTCCGGCGGCTGGCACGCGATTACGAGCGCCTGCCCGAAACCCTTGCAGGCCTGCACTTCGTTGTCTTCGCCATGCTTATGCTCGTTCATGCTGTGCCAATTATCCAAAGTGCCTAACACGCTCTAGTCTGCCGCATCGTACTGGTGATAGCCGAGGTAGCCGTTATGGGTGTCCTCTACCTTGGTGATTCGCCGGTGCCCGTTCTCCTTCGCGACGAACACCACGAGGTTTTGCCTATCCTGTGGCTTCACGCCAAAAGTCACCGGTATAACGGCCACGCCATCGAGCATGATGGCGGGATGCACGAGCATCGTTTCAAGCCATACATGCGGGTCGAGATCCTGAACGCGCGTGAAGTAGTCGGCATCCCCAGGGAGACGGTGGTGTTTGTAGTCGTCTCTCAACGTATCTACCGTGTTTTTCGACACGTAGCGATAGATGGCGTTGTCCGTTAGCTGAAAGTAGTGGGCATCGCGCGTGTCCTGCTTTCCGATGTACCAGGGGTAGAACTCCCGGACCGTCGCTTCGGGCGTCTCCGCCGCCACGGCGGACTGCATGATGCTCAAGCCCAGAACAACAGCCAGCAAGGCGAACGTGTGCAAGAAAATGTTTTTCATCGTCAGTCGTGTCGATAGATTTTGTCGGCGGGCCGGTTTTCACAAAGGAGTTCCACGGTATTGGATTGTCGTGCAAACGAGTAGTGGCAAACGGCCCTCGTAAACACAAACCGTGTCCCGATGAATAGCAAAGCGGTTGACCTGGCACGCCATGACCGTCGATCTACCTGATAGATCAGCCGCGAGGTACTGGCGACCAAACATTGCAGAAGGTGAACTCCCCGATATCTCTCTGCTCGCGCGAACGGGTATCTAAGCCAGCCCGTTCAGCAGACACTCGCATTTTCCTGTTCACATTCCCATCCAACGTTCCCACTCTCCCGCGAAAACCCACCTTGAGACGCCCGCGCCATTTATCGAGCGTTTCCCACGTTCTCCGCTTCGCCGCCTCCTTTTACAGTGAGCCATCGATTGCGTGAACGCAACAACCGCTGCCGCGCCGGTCAAGCACATCACGGCCGGCTCGCGAGTCGCTCGCGCCAGCTAGTCGATCGGCTCGATCTATCGAACGAAGGCGGCGGGACGCGCACAGCGTCCCGCCATTGACAGAAAATCCTCATAAGCCGTGCAGCGACACGACGAGCAGCACAGCAACGACAATCGCCACCACGTCTTCAATCAGCGCCGCCGGCGCATCGCGCCCGAACATTCGCGCCAGCGCGCCGCGCGCCTTGGCCCCGCCGAGCGTGCCGATGATCGCACCGACCGCACCGAGCACCGCCCCGAGTACGCCGACGATCGCACCACCCGCGAGACCGCCATGCGCCCCGCTGATCGCCGCGCCGCTCAACGCACCGAGCACGATGCGCGCCCCGAACTGCAGCGGCACCTTGCGGCTCGGTGTTTCGGGCAACTGATCGGTAATCAGTTCGACCACGGCCAGCACGGTGAAGATATACGGGGTGGCAGCAAAACCGAAAAAAGCGAGCGGCGTGCCTTGCAAGGGCAGCCATCCCAGACGCGCGGCCCAACTGACGGCGGTGGGTGCAATCATGGCGCGCAGGCCGGCGACGACACCGATGAGCAAAGCCAGAACATACACGGACATAGCGGGCTCCCGATCGAGGGTAATGACGTACGGTTGAACGAGCCGACGCCTTCACTCGCGCGCCGGCGGAACATGTCGATCATTCCATCTGAACAGTCAACTTCTCGCTACACATCGAGGCAACCGCCGTAGCCGCCCGTCACCGTCCCCTCCCTGCCGCTTCACGCCGCGCGCCCGTTATCGTCTAGGCGTCGCCGCGCCGGTGCTCGCCCTCTTCGATGCGGCCCTAGTGTCGCACAATTCTTCTGAACAAAATCTGACGCGACGATATACGGTCGCCGTCAACGATGCTAATTTATCCAGCTCACAAGAAAATCTAATGCCTGCACCATGAGACCGTATCTTCCGCTGAACGCGTTGCGCGCCTTCGAATCGTCCGCGCGACATCTGAGCTTCACGCGCGCCGCGCTCGAACTGAACGTGACCCAGGCTGCCGTCAGCCAGCAGGTCCGCTCGCTCGAAGAACGGCTCGGCACCGCGTTGTTCAAGCGTCTGCCGCGCGGCCTCGCGATGACCGAAGAAGGTCTCGCGCTGCGCCCGGTACTCTCCGATGCATTCGATCGCATCGAGGCCGTACTCAGGCGGTTCGACGGCGGTCACTTTCATGAGGTGCTGAGGGTCGGCGTGGTGGGCACGTTTGCGGTCGGCTGGCTGATGCCGCGGCTCAAATCGTTTCGCGACGCGCATCCGTTCGTCGAACTGCAACTGCTGACGAACAACAACCTCGTCGATCTCGCGACCGAGGGCCTCGATTTCGCGATCCGTTTCGGCGACGGCACATGGCCCGGCTCGCTCGCGACAAAACTGCTCGACGCGCCGCTCACGCTGCTCTGCACGCCGGAGACCGCCACGCGTCTCGCGCGACCCGACGATCTCGCCAACGAAACCTTGCTGCGCTCCTATCGCGTGGACGACTGGATGAGCTGGTTTGCCGCCGCCGGCATCGCGCCGCGGCCGGTGCGCGGGCCGGTGTTCGATTCGTCGCGGCTGATGGCGGAAGCCGCGATGCAGGGCGCAGGCATCGCACTCGCGCCCGCACTGATGTTCGAGCATGAGATCAACACGGGACGTCTCGTGCGCCCGTTCGACGTGGAAGTCCAGGCGGGCAGCTACTGGCTGACCTGTCTGAAGAGCAAGCCGATGACACCGGCAATGGTGCTATTCAGTCAATGGATCACGAAGGCCGCGGCCGCTTAGGGATTTGCATGATTTGCATCTCGAGGCCCGAAGCTTGTGCCGACTTGAAACTGCTTGAGACTACTTGAAACTAGCAGGCGGGCACCGCGCGGCATTGTCCGCTCATTGCAGGCCGCTCGGCTTGCGGCGGAAACACGTTCCATGAGCCGTCGCCGTGACGGAAGAAGAAGATCGACAGCAGTCCTTCGGGCTTCAGCGCCTCGACGCAGACATAACGCTGCGAGGTGCGATGGCAGAACCGCACGACGCGCGCGGGCGTCGACGGCGTTGGCGCGAGCCATTTGTCGACGGCCCAGCGCAAGGTTTTTTCGACGGCAACCATGATGCTCTCCTCGAATCTTCTGCTGCTGCGCGCGCGGCCCCGATTGCGCTACGTTCACGCGAGTTGCGCGACGCGCGCACTACGTCCGCGGCTTTTTGCACCGTTGCTCGCCCCGCTTTCGACGAACGCCTTCACGAGACACATCAGCGCGCGCATACCCGTACGCGGATGGCGCAGGCAGCAATGCACCTGTTCGCTGCGGCTTTCGCCGAGCAGGCACCATGCGCAGAAGTGTTCGCAGTTATTGGTCAGCAGGCGGTAGCGGTTTTCGCCGAGACGCGAACGCGCGCGGCGCACCGCTTCGTCGCCGGCATAGCGGGCGCTCGGCGTCGGACGGATCGACAGCGGATGACCGGCCGCGAAGCGCGCGATCTCCACTTCCTCGACCGGCCCGCGATGCGCCGAACTCGCAAAGCCCGCGTAATGAACGACGCGGCCGTTGCCGACATAGATGCCGTGATGTTCGTAGCCGTTGCGTTGCGTGACGAGATGCGCGCCGATCGGCAGATCGATCGTCGATGATGCGTCACTGCGTTGCCGGCTTTCCTTGCCTGTATCGAGCGTGCGGGTGTTCATGGCTGGCCTCGTTCGGATTTCCAACACGGTTGCGACAGCTTTTCGCATCATCCGGGCCATGCATGGAAAAGCCCTTGTTTACGGGGTTTTCGGCTGATTTCGGATTTTCTGAAGGGTGAGGATGTCGGCGGCAAGCCGACAGGATTCGCGTCGATATGTTGGCGCGCGGCGCTCTTTTGCGGCACTCGTAGGAGCGCGTACCGCGCGGCAGGCCGGCCTCGGGAAAAACACCAGGAAGTCGTTCGACGTGTTGGGGCACACACCGATTCGAATGCGCGTGTGTTGGCCGCAGGCCGACTCATTGCCATTGGCGTCGTCCCTTGCATCACGCACGGCGTCCGGAATCGCCCGACAGTCAACGCACGGCCCGAAATGCGCGGCGCTCGGCACACATTGGCATGGCACTTGCATCGTTGTCCGCAACATCCTTCAACCGCGCGCGTTGCACACGCGGCGAACCGGAGAACGCCATGTCCCGCATCACAGTCGATGATCTCCCGCTGAACCTCGCGCTCGACCGCAAGGCGATGGCCGCGATTCGCGGCGGCGGTGGCGCGCCGTGGGTATATGGCTGGATTCAGCCCTACGTGCCGCAAACGCCGAGCATCGGACCCGTCGTCAATCTGTACGAGGTGTCCAACAACTTCTATGCTAACCAGATGATCAACCAGTTCCAGTCGGTCGACGTGCGCAACACCGGCTCGAACTCGAACATCAACGTCTCTCCCGACGCACGCAGCAGAAACGATATGGTGTAGCCGTTGTGACCTGTGCGAGCCCATTTCGCTGGACGTCGTCCGCGCGCTCCGACGCGGGACGCGTACGCGAAATCAACGAAGACGCCTGCCTCGATCTGCCCGAAGCCGGCCGCTGGGCCGTCGCCGACGGCATGGGCGGGCACGCGGTCGGCGATCTCGCGAGCCGTACCGTGATCGAAGCGTTGAGCCGGCTCGCGGCGCCGCGCAGCATCAGAACCCTGATCGCCGATACGCGCGCGCGGCTGCAAGGCGCGAACCGCCAGCTACGCGACGAGGCCGCGCGCCGCCGGGTGCAGCGAATCGGCAGCACCGTGGTCGTGCTGCTCGCGTACGATCGTTTTTGCGGCTACGTATGGGCAGGCGACAGCCGCATCTATCTGTATCGCGCGGGACAGTTGCGGCAACTCACGCACGATCACAGCCATGTCGAGGAGTTGCGCTCGCTCGGCGTCATCACCGAGGAAGAAGCGCGCCATCATCCCGCGCAGCACATGATTACGCGCGCGGTCGGCGCAACGGACCTGCTCGAACTCGACGACGATGCCATCGAAGTCGCCGACGGCGACCTGTTCCTGCTGTGCAGCGACGGCCTCAGCAACGAACTGAGCGACGCCGACATCGCCGGCGTGCTGACGTCCACCGAGCGCGAGAACGTATGCGGAGCCCTGGTCGAACTCGCGCTCGCACGCGGCGGACGCGACAATATCACGGCCGTGGTCGTCGAAGCGCAAGACCCGAATGCGTCGGAGAAGACCTTATTGAATCCCGCGCCGTGAGCGCGGCTTTTCTTGCGCTTGTACGTGCGGTTCCGGATCGCGTTGGAGCCGACCGGACTTCAGGCTTCGCCGTCTTGTTCCTCCGGCTCGTCGCTGCCGTTCTGTTTTCCCGACGGTACATTGCGATTGCGATAATCCTTCGAATGCAGCCCATGCTTTTTGAGCAGCATCTGCAGATGCGAGCGGTTCATGTCGATCCGTCTCGCCAGTTCGGCAACGGTGCCGCTCACCTCGCGCAGTCCACGTTCGAGAAACGCTTTTTCGGCGTCGTCGCTCGCGGCACGCTTCGCGTCGCTCAACGACATCAGATTCGCGACGCTGATCGGCTGTGCGCCGTTTGCGTGCATGCCATCATCCGCGGTGGCCGTCGTGGAACCAGGCGCAGCGGGCCGCATATCGAGCGGCAGATGATCGACGTCGGCCATCTCGCCCGCGAGACATGAAATGCGGTACATCACGTTGCGCAATTCGCGGATATTGCCGGGATACGCATAGCTCAACAAAAAGTCCCGCAAACGCGGCGTCAATCTGACGGGCCGGCGCTTCAGGCTGCCGGCCGCCTCGTCGCCGAACCATGCGATCAGCAGCGGTATTTCATCGCGACGCTCGCGCAACGGCGGCAGCGTTACGTGAATCACGCTGAGCCGATAGAACAGATCCTCGCGAAATTTGCCCTCTTCGCTGAGCTTGCGCAGATTGCGATTGGTCGCCGCGACAATGCGCGTATCGACCGCAATCGTTTCGTCGGACCCGACACGCTGAATCTCGTGCGCTTCGAGCACACGCAGCAGTTTCACCTGCCCCGCCAGCGGCAATTCGCCGATCTCGTCGAGAAAGATCGTCCCCGTATGCGCGCTTTCGAATTTGCCCTTGCGATCATTCGATGCGCCCGTGAACGCGCCCTTGCGATGACCGAACAGTTCCGATTCAAGCAGGTTGTCTGGAATCGCGCCGCAATTCACGGAGATAAACGGCTTGTCCGCACGCGCGCCATTCGCGTGAATCACTTTTGCCATCAACTCCTTGCCGGTGCCGCTCTCGCCGTCGATCAACACCGGCAAATCGGTCGGCGCCGCTTTCTCGGCGATTTCGAGCGATTCAAGCAGGCGCGGATTGTCGCCGAACGTTCCCTCGAAAATAAAGCTGCGTTCGAGCAATGCCTTGCGGCGCGCGCCGCGCGATTGATCCGCGGACTCCTGCGGCTCGGCGGCCACGGCCGCCTGCACGAAACGCTCCTTGTGCGAAAGCTGCATCACTTCGTCGCGCAGCGAGGTGGCTTGCCTGAGCAGCTTGTCGATATCCGCGCGTTCGAGTCGCGACGACCAGCGCAACGTCGAGCGCAGAATCTCGATCCGCTCGATCAGCCCTGCATACGAAATCGCGGGACTGGCCTCTTCCGTCTGATCGAGTATCTTCATCATGATGCACTCAACTGTTTCTGCACGAGCTGGTAATACATGCCGCCGCGTTGAATCAGCTCTTCGTGACGGCCCTGTTCGACAATCGCGCCTTCATACAGCACGAGAATCTTGTCCGCGCGCATGATCGTGCTGAGCCGGTGCGCGATGATTATCGCAGTGCGGCCTCGCAGAATGTCGTGCATATTGCCGAGAATATTGCTCTCCGATTGCGAGTCGAGCGCCGAGGTCGCTTCGTCGAATACGAGCAGACGCGGATCGTGATAAAGCGCGCGCGCAATACAGAGCCGCTGGATCTGCCCGCCCGACAACCCGATACCGCGCTCGCCGACGATCTGCTCATAACCGAGCGGCATCTTGCTGATAAAGCCATGCGCGTCGGCCATCTTCGCGACTTCCTCGATGCGGCGGCGCTCGGGCGCATCGTCGCCGCTCGCGATGTTCTCGGCAATCGTGCCGGAAAAGAGCAGATTGCTTTGCATCACGTAGCCGATCTGCGCACGGAAATAGTTCTTGTCGATCACACCGGCATCGTAGCCGTCGATCGTCATCTTGCCTTCGGTTGGCTGATAGAAGCCGACCAGCAGTTTCGCGAGCGTCGTCTTGCCCGAGCCGCTGCGCCCGACTATCGCCACCAGTTCGCCGGGCTTGATGTCAAAGCTGATGTTTTCGAGCACATAAGCCGAATCGTCTTCGCCATAGCGGAAATAGACGCCGCTCAGGCTGATTTCGCCTTGCAGTTCCGGCAGCATGACTCGCGAAGGCAAGTCCTGCGGTTTCTGTTCGGGCTCGATGTCGAGCACGTCGCCGAGCCGCTCCATCGCCACGCCCGCGTCGTTGAGCATGCTCCACAGGCCGACGAGCCCCATCAATGGACCCAGTACGCTGCCCATGAATGCATTGAACGCGATCAACTGGCCAATCGACAATTCATGCGCGAGCACCAGATTCGCGCCGACCCATAGAATCGCGATCGTCGTCGCCGCATTGAGCAACTGGCTGCCGAAGCTGACGAGAATACCGAAAGCATGCGCGCGATACTGCAATTCGAGCGCCTTCGCGTACTTCTTCTCCCAACGCAGCCGCACGGGCCGTTCGATGCCCATACCCTTGACGGTCTCGACACCGGAGAGCGCTTCCATCAGGAACGACTTTGCCTCGGTCGACGCGGTGAACACCTCGCGCGCATAGGACTTGATCTTCGGCGTCGCGATAACGGTCAAGGCCATGATCGGAATCACGAACGCGATCAAGACGAGCGTCATCTTCACGTTGTAGACGAACATGATCGTGAAGTAGATGAAGATCATCAGCAGATTCAGCGCGGTGGTCACGGTCGACTCGGTCAGAAACGCACGAATCGTCTGGTTCTCCTGAAAGCGCGCGAAGATATCGCCGGTTTTTCGCTTCGCGAAGAACGAGAACGGCAGCGACAACGTATGCTTGAAGAATTGCGACATCATCGCGAAGTCCATGTTACGCACCATGAAATTCGCGAGATAGGCGCGAATCGTCGACATCAATTGCGAGAACACGTTGGAAATAATCAGGCCGCCGATTAGCAGATGCAGCAAGCTCACGTTCTGATGCACGACCACGCCGTCGAGAATGTTCTGGATAATCAGCGGCGGGATCACGCCCAATACCTGAATCACGAAGGTCGCGAGAAACAGGTAGCCGAGTATCGTCCGGTATGGCTTCAGGTAGCCGACAAAACGTATCCACGGCGAGCGCGCGGCCGACATCTGCAATAGCTGCGGCCCACCGGTAAACAGCAGACACGTACCGCTCCAGCCGCGCTCGAACTCCTCCACCGTGAGTTTTCTGAAGCCGAGCGCCGGGTCGGCCAGCCACACATACTCTTTCGAAAGCCCGTACACGACGACGTAGTGATAGCCTTCCCAATGCACGATGAACGGCAGATCGAAGCCGCGCAGCGAATCGAACGTGCATTGCACGCCGCGTGTCGCAAAGCCGAGCGATTCGCCGGCGCGCGCGAGGCTGTCGAGCGTCGCGCCTTGCGTCGTTACGTTCGCGAGTTCGCGCAGCTTGCCGAGCGTCATCGGAATGCCGTAGTGGCGGCAGATCATCGCGAGACACGCGGCACCGCAATCCATTTCCTCGGCCTGCTCGACGAGCGCAAAGCGCTTGATGATCTTCTCGCCGAATTCCGGCTTGCTCCGCAAATCGAGCATCAACGGCAGCTTGCGGCGCTGCTCGAGGCGCTTTTGCCGCTGCAATTCTCGGTCGCCATAACGGATGCGTTCGTCGAGTACTTCGCGCAGCTTCGGATTGCGTTCGAGAATGAAATGCACCGTGCGTTCGGGAATCACGAGCAAACGCGTGTCGGTGGACGCGACGACCGAAGCCATCTGCTCCTGGCGCATCAGGCACGCCTTTTCGCCGAATATCTCGCCCTCGCCGAGCGTCGCGAGCGTGTAATCGCGCCCTTCCTCGTGCCGGACGATGCGAACCTCGCCTTGCCGCACCACATAGAGACGGCGATCGTCGCGGCCATCCTGCCTGAGAATCTCCTTGCCGGCAGACACTTTCTTCGCACCGACGCTGCGCACGTATTCTTCGAGTTCGGCCTTGTTCAGCTTGCCGCGCAGATCGAACAGTTGCGCGACGAAGCCGCCCGCCGAATTGATCGCAACATAGCTCGCAACGAACGCCAACGCCGCCTGATTGCCGGCCATCACCGGCTCGATCGCCGTGCGCGGAATAAACAGCAATTCGGTTTTTGCCGAAGCACGCACCGACGCTTCGTGGATATACGTGCGCAACATCGCGATGTCGGCGAAGATCTCGCCCGACTTGCGCACGCCCATGCTGGTTTCCTTGCCATGCTCCTCGGTAAAGATGCGCACGGAACCGGAGCGGATCACATACAGACCATCGGCAACTTCGCCGGTCGAGCAGACCGTTTCACCGAACGAATAGAAACGTGCTTGCGCATACTCGGCGAGCCGCTCGATCTCGTCGCGCGAGAACGGCGACAGTATTTCCACCGAGGCCAGAAATTCGGCGGTGGAAGGCGCGGTCTGGGAAGCGTCCATGGGCGTCGAATTCGAATCGGGCAAGCGCGTTAACGCGCTTCGATCACGTGTTCCTGCGCGCGGGCAATCAGCCAGCTCTCGCGCAGCAGGCGCCGGATTTCAGTGGCCACGTCGGCGTCGAGCATGGCCGGATATTTGGCCGTCACCGCGAAAATCTCGAAGCACGAACGGTCCGCCGAGGCGAATGGTCCGAGCAGATCGCCGACCGCTGCATTGAAGATTTTCGCTTCGATATCGGGTTTCAACGAACCGCGCAGTACCTTGCCGATTACGCCGCCCGATTCGCGCGTATCGGCAATCGAATGCTCCTGCGCCATTTCCGCGAAACTGCCGGGGTCGTCGCGCAGATACGAAATCATTTCCTTCGCCTTGCCCTCGCTGTCGAGCACGATATGGCTCACCTCGATCGAATCGAACTTCGGCGAATTGAGCGCGAAGTAATCGCGGATCGCGGCATCGTTGCCGACCTCGTCGAGCATCTTCTCCTGATAGAGCCCGTCGGTAATGAATACCTCGAATTCGTCGAGACTCACATGCAGCGCGTCGAGATAATGATTCATGTCCGCCGCGCGATGCAGTCCGCGCACGCGGCGAAACTGGTCGGCACGCTGCTGGATTTCGTCGGCGCTCACGGCCACGCCCTGCTTTTTCGCCGCATGCACGGTGAGCTTGTCGCGCACGATCTGCTCGATCAGGCTCTCGAACTGGCCCGTCAGTTTCAGAAGACGAATGAACTCGTCGACGTCCACGACTTCGTCGTCGATACGCACTATCGCGGTCATTTGATCCGCTCCTTTGATTGACGTGTCATCGTTGTGCTCAACCCGCCACCTGTCTGAACGGATCGAGACCGAGGTCGATCAGGCGCCGCTCGCGCACGACGATTTCCGCGTTGGCGGTCATGCCATAACGCAATGGATAACGCGTGCCGGCCACCTGGTAGTAGTCTTTATCGAGCGTGACGCGGCCCTCGTAGACCGGCTGCTTGTCCTGCACCGACGGTTTCGTCGCCGGAGAAATAGATGCGAGCGTGCCGCTGATAAGCCCGTAGCGCTGATACGGAAATGCATTGAACTTCATCCTGACCGGTTGCCCCTCATGCAGAAACGCGCGATCGTGCTCGGCGATTTCGATCTTCAGCACGGGCCGCGCGTCTTTCGGCGCAATACCGCCGAGCGGCGCATTCGCCTGAATCTTGTCGCCGCGCTGCGTCGACGTGACGTCGGTAATGACGCCAGAAACCGGCGCGAGAATCAGCAGGAAGTTGTCTTTGTCGATGTTCTCGAAACGGACTCGCGCGGCCGCATCGGCTTCGAGACGCGCGCTTTGCAATTGCACGCGCAACTTGTCTTCGGCATCGGTGATATCGCGCACGGCCGAGTCGTATTGCAACTGAAGATCGGTGCTTTGCTGCCCGCTGGTTGCCAGTTGCGCATTCGCCTGCGCGTATTCGTGGCTCAGGCGGAAGTCGAGTTCCGCAAGTTTCGATTGCGCGACACGATAGGCGTTATCGGCTTCGAGCGCCGCCGTGCGCTTCTGCTCGACCTGCAATTCGGCAATGCCGCCGCCACCGGGCTGCGCGAAAAGCCGCGAATACCGGTCGAGTTCCTGGCGTGCCGCTTCGCGCGTGCGACGCGCATTGTCGAGTGCGCTGCGGGCTTCATCGAGTTCGGCTTTCTGTCCTTCGGCCAGCTTCGTCGTACCCTCGGAAACGCGGTTTTCGTGCAGTCGCTCTTCCACTTCGAGTTGCGCTTTCAATGCAGCAGCCTTGCGTTCAAGCAGCGCCTTTTTCTCGGGAAACTGCTTCCATTCGCGCTCGGCGTCTTCGAGCTTGAGTTGCGCCTGCAACGCATTACTCGCGGCTTCGATCGCGCCGCGTGCATTGAGCCGCGCGAGCACGTCGCCTTTCGACACCGGCTGTCCCTCGGCGATATAGAGGTCGGCGAGTTCGCCGTCGATCGGCGCGTAGATGCGCCGTACCTCCGATTCCGGCGACAAGGTGCCCGGCGCGCTGACGATCACGTCCGCGCGGCCGACGAACGACCACAGCAGTCCCGTCACGACTAGCGCCACCATCGCCCAGATCAAGGCGCGTGCGATCCGCACCGGCTCCGAGGTCAGAATCGCGATGCCTTCGACGCTGTGATCTTCGAGCGCCTCGGACAACGGTCTAGGGTGTGGGTCGCGTTTCACTCTGATCGCCTCCAATCAGCGAGAGCTTCGCTTTCAATAGCGCGGGGTCGAGCACCATCCGCAATTCGGTCAGCGAGCGGCGCTGCAAACTCGCCTCGGCCTCGATATCCGCGAGCAGGCGGTCGAAGTCGGCCGGACGGTCGGCCTTCAGTTGCGTGTAGATGCGCATGCCTTGTTGGGCCGCGGTTTGCGCATCGGAAAGCAGGCGCGCCTCGTTGCGAAAGCCGGGCGAAATGCCGGCTTCGAGCCGTTGCGTGCCGCCGATCGGACCGCTCGCGCGATACGCTCTCCACAAGCTCTGCGCGCGCAGCATCGAGTCCTGCGCACGAGCAAGCGCTTTGTCGTGCAATGCAGCGACGTCCTTCTGAATCGACTGCACGAACCACGCATCCGTTTGCGGATCGAGACTCGCGTAGAACGACAGCAGACGCTGGTCATAATCTTTGGCATCGCGCGTTTTCTGCAAATCGGTGTATTGATCGAACAGCGCTTTCTTATGCACCGATTCGGCCGCGAACACGTCGGACCAGGCACTCGCGGGCATCGACTGCAAACCGGCCAGCGCCTGTTGTGCATCGCCACGCTGCCATGCGGCATCGACCCGATTCTGCTGCCTGACGATTTCCGCCGAAGGCAAGCGCGCGGCGGCCAGTTGCCGGAATTGCGCCTGAAACGGCGGCGTGCTGAAATGCGCCGACTTCATCATCGCGAGCAATGACGTCAATTGGCGGCTCAACGCGGCATCGAGCAATGCCGTGTATTGGCGCAAGTCCTCGCGTACGCGGTCGAGGCCCGCAAGGCGCGGATAACGCTGCGCATAATCGTCGAGTACGGCCGGGAGTGCATCGGGTTTGTCGCGCGCAAGCTCGGCGCGAATCACGCCGTTCAGCCGATCGATTGCGGCAACGTACACCGAATCGTCGCTTTCCAGCTTGCGCAAATGACTGAGCGCCAGCGCATAGGGCTCCGCGAACTGAGGCACGTAGCCCGCAATCCGGTCGAGCGCGCGCTGGTGCGTTCTCGCATCGTCGTTCCAGCGGCGCAGCAGGTTGCTGATCGTCGGTTCGTCCGCATACATGCGGATCGGCGCATCGACACCACCGCGCGCGACGACGAACCGCTCCAGATCGCCGACCCATTGCAATTCGCCGACCAGCGAGCCCGCGTCCGCATTGTTCGCGCTCAACGACTTCATCTCCTTGAGCCGCGCATCGGCCTGATCGAATTGCGCTTTTTGCAGCGTATCGAGCCAGCCTGGAAGTTGCGCCTTCAAGAGTGCTTCGCTCGCGAGCGCACTGATTTTCGTGTCCGTCGGATGATTGGCGAGATAACTCCGCGCAACCGTAACCGCGCTCGCGTACTCTCCGCTGGCGAGCAGGTTCTTCAACTCGCGCTCCGACGAGCCATGCAGATAAAGCGCGACACCCAGTCCGGCCAGTACGACGACACCCGCGCCGCCCCACGCCGCGATACGACGGACGTTCGTGCGTTCGCCGTCGGCGAGCGCCTTTTTGAATTCTCCGGCCAGCAGGCGCCAGCGCGACTGGCTTCTCACGGCATTCTTTTCATGCTTCGCCGCGTTCTTACCGATTGCGCCGCCGTGATTGCCCGCACCATTGGCGGCTTGCGCACCGTTTCTTCCTGAATAGGCCCCGTCGCGCTTTGCCTGCGCAGTCGCCACCTGTGCCGCCTCGTTCACCTCGTCCTCGCGTTGCAGCGCCGGATCGACGCAAAAGATATCGAGGAACGAATGCGCGGCGCCCACGAACGTGGTCTTGTCGGCATCGGCCGCGCTGTCCGCGGCCGGGTTCAGTGAAATCTGGGTCACGGTGGGCTCGACGTCAGGCTGTTTCTGTAGCGACACTCTGTAGACGAAATGATCGCCGCCAAATGCAACGACATCGCCGTCCGCGAGCGGCAATGCCGCTTCGTCGAGCCGCACGCCGTTCACGAACGTGCCATTGGTGCTGCCGAGATCTTCGACGAACAACTCGCCGCTCTTCAGAAACAGATGCGCATGGCGCCGCGAAATGTAATTGACCTGATGCGGATAGCGTTCCTTGTAACGCGAGAAAACCTCGTCCGTCTTGCTGACGAGAAATGGAAACGCGTGTACTTCGACCGGTTGCAGACCGAGGTCGTCGCGCTGCGGCGCGAGCAGCAGACGAAGCGCGCAAGACTCGCCGCTGCTCGCGACGATGCGCGCGCGCGGCTCGATGCCGGCGCGGTAGCGAAACTCGCCGCCGAAGCACAGCTCGTCGCCCGCGCGCACGCGCGCCGGCGTTTGTCGCACCGCGACGCCGTTCACGGTCGTGCCGTTCTTGCTGCCGAGATCGGCCACATACACCGTGCCATGCTCGATAAAAATGCGCGCATGACGGCGCGACAGACTCGCGGTCCACTGCGCGGGGTAATCGTTGAACGGTGCTTCGCTGCGGCCGACAGCAAACAGCGTGTCGACGATGCGGATCGCGTCGAACGACGGGCGTTGCGCGGACGCAACCGGCGACAGCACCACGTCGAAGGCAGCGTCCACTGTCGCGCGCATCTCAGCAATCGAATCTTCGCCGGCGGCCATTTTGTCTGGATCACTAAGCGTGTACCTGTCGCGATGGGAACGCGAAGGACACGGTGGAACAGGGACGAAGAACCACGGCGCAACGATGTTGTCGTGAGGAGCCGCGCGAACGCAGACCCCTAAAGAATTGTAAGTCACGCATGGCGAGTGTCAATTTCCATATCGTCTGCCGGGAACAGCACGGATGCGTCATTCGCGGCCTAAATACCCGCGCCGTACGCCACCACGCGGATTAGCTCAATGTTCCTTTACTTGTCTTTGACTTGCGCCTGCACGTCGACGCTCGGCCAGCCGCCGCCGAGCGCCTTGTACAGCAGTACCGTGTCGGACAGAATCTCCTGATGATTTTCGAGCAGCGCCTGCTGTGCGTCGAGTAGAGTCCGCTCGGTTTCGAAAACTTCGAGTTGCGATACGACGCCAAGCCGCAATTGCGCCTGAATCTGATCGGCCACGATCTGCAAACGCGCAACCTGCTGCAGCAATTCCTCGCGCTGCTGCTTGTGCGCGCTCAGATTGACGAGTGCGTTTTCGACTTCCTCGAACGCCCCCATGACGGCCACGCGATACTGCTGTTCGGCGACTTTCGATTGCGCCTCGGTCACTTTCACATGCGCACGCACGCCCGGATCGAGCAAGGGAATATCGATGCTCGGCATGATGCCGAACGTAAACGATTTCAACAGTTGATTCAGCGCGAAACTCGCCGTACCGCCTTGGGCAGTCAGGCCAATGCTCGGCAATTGCGCGAGCTTCGCTTGGCCGACGAGGTCATACGCCTCGAGTACCCGGAATTCCGCGGCGACCACATCGGGCCGTCGCGACAGCAATTGCGTGGGCAAACCCTCCGGCACGACCGGCAGTTTCACGCGTTCTTGCAAATGGCCCGGCGGCAGCTGGAATTCGCCGGCCGGCACGCCGATCAGTGTGCAAAGCGCGTTATTGGCGACTGCACGTGCGCGGCGCAATTCGTACAGGTCATGCGTCAACCGGTTGATTTCGGCCTGCTGCCGTAATACCAGGGTTTGCGGCACGAGGCCATTGCGCGCCTGGCCTTCGTAAATCGTCAGAATCTGCCGGTTCGTGCCGAGCGTTTTTTGCTGCTGCTCGATCTGATCGTCGAATTGCAGGATCTGGAAATAGGTGCTGGAAACATTCGCGACCAGTTCGAGATAACCGGCACGCCAATCCGCTTCGCTCGCATGAAATTCGGCCTTTTGCGCCTGCACGCCTTTTTCGACTTTGCCCCAGATATCGATGTCCCAGTTCACCTGGGTCGCGAGGTTGTACTGTTTCGTAAAAGGCAAGCCGGTGGTCTTCTGGAAATCGGCGCCCGCGCCAAGGTCCATGGTCGGCAAGGCACCTGCCTTGGCTTCGCTGATCTGCGTGCTCGCGACGTCGATCCGCGCGGCCAACACCTGAATGTCGAAGTTGCCCGCAATCGCCTTGTCGATCAGCGTGTCGAGATACGGGTCCTGGAAACCCTTCCACCAGTCGCGCTCGATCGTCGCGGCAGCCGAGACCGGCGGGCCCTTCTGATCCGACCACGCTGTCTTTGCAGGCGTGTCGGGGCGCCTGTACGCCGGCATGCTGACATCGACACAGGCGCACAGCGACAGCGCGCAGACCGTTGCGGCACAAACGCCGCGCAGTGCACTGCCAATACCGCTCGATGCCGCGATCGCGGAAAGAGCGCGGCGGGAAGCCGAAGATTCAGGCAGCAAGGAATCGAGCAACGATGACACGATTGTCTCCGGTGGCACCCGCTTTATCCGCGAGAAAAAACGGCGTTCGAGACCGAATCGCTGCCGCGCGGCTTCGGCCACGAAGCAGCGGAAATGTCGGCACGGGAAAACAGGCGGAAATCGAGCGGCAATCAGTCGAAAATCAGTCGAAAGCGCGAAGGGTGCGTGGAAAAGACGATTGAATAAGCGGTCTTTTAAGCAACTCGCTCGTGAAATGCGCACGCGCGGACAATAAGGCGCGCGTGCGCCGCGTCGCTCAGGACACGAAGATGTTGTTGTTCGACGTCACATGCGGATCGATCTGCGTCGTCGTGCCGTTGACGAGCGCCGAGTTGTTACCGTTGGCGCTCTGGATATTCATCGTCGTGCTGATCAGTTGAGTCGCGTCGACGTTCTTGCTGTTGTTCGGCGCATACACGGGCGCGAAGCTGTAATACGACGACCACGGAGCGTAATAGCCGTTGCCGCCGCGCACGGCGCGCATGGCCTTGCTGTCGAGTTGCTCGGTGATGGACAGATCCTTGATCGTCAGCGTGTTCATGGTCAATCTCCTGGAAGGGCAAGCGCATAGTCCTGCGTTGGGAATCGAGCAACCTGTCTGCTCGGACGCCATTCACGCATGAGCTATGCCAACCGTGCTCTCCCTTCCGGTCGATACCTCGAAACGCCTGCTCGCAAAGGGCTTCAGCGAATCAGCAACATGGCTCGGAAACCTGGCCGATGGAAGATGAAACGGGAAGTGGTGGATTGCAGCCAACATCGCATTCGAAATGGTTGGCTGCATCGCGACAGTCGATCACGCGCGCTTCCGTACGTCATGCCATACATCGCTCAGCGCGCAATGACCGTGATCTTCTTCGAGTACACCGGCGGGTTGTGGGGCATATGCATGTCGTCGCCCATCAACAATTGCAGCGTATGTTTGCCGGGCGACAATTGAATCATCGTTTCCGTTTCGCCTGCGCCGAAATGCAGATGCTGACGATCCGAGGGAATCTCCTGGTCCATCGGCGGCAGGTCGGTGTCGATCAGCAGATGATGGTGGCCGGTATTCGGGTATTTGACGCCTTTCGGCGCGACGCCCATGAAGCGCAGGCCAAACCAGACGCGAAAAGGCTTGTTGGCCGGCACGACCTGGCCGTCGTTCGGATAGCCGATATAGGCATAGGCGCCGGGCGGCGCCGGCGTGGTGCCGGCCCATGCCGCTTCCGGCACGGCCCACGCCGTCAATGCCGAGACTACGAGCAGCGCCGCGGCCGCAATGATCTTGTCCATGAGGTCTCTCCGATGCCGCCGATCCGTTTCGAACGGAACGAACCGGGTGCGCTAGTCTTTCAGCACGGTGATGGTGATCTTCTTCGAATACACAGGCGGTACGTGCGGTACGTGATTGTGATCGCCGAGTATCAGCTGCAACGTGTGCTTACCGGGCGGCAACTCGATACGCGCATCGGTTTCGCCGGCGCCGAAGTGCAGATGCTGCCGGTCCGAGGGAATCTCCTGATCGAGCGGCGGCAAGTCCGTGTCGATCAGAAGATGATGGTGGCCGGTATTCGGAATCGCAACGCCTTTCGGACACACGCCCATATTGCGCAAGCCCATGCGCACCCAGAGCTTGCCGCCATGAATCACCGCGCCGTCCGGCGGCCAGATGATGTACTCTTCCGCCCCCGGCGGCGACGGCGTCTGCTCGGCATAGGCGGCACCGCTTGGCCCGACGCTCGTGAATACCGCAACGGCCGCCACGCACAAGCTCATGCGCAATGCGCCGCCACGCGCGCGCGCCGCAAGCCGGCTGGAAAGACGGGGAATACGGGTTCTTCGCATGGCTCACTCTCCCGAAGAGGGGTCATGGCAGGCCCGGCCGCGCATGGCCTTCCGGGCGTTCCAGCGGCATGTCGCGAACCCGGATGTCCGGACTGCCGCCTACTTAAAACGACCATGCGGCGCGACTTTGTGAATCAGCTTAGGACGTAACTTGCGAAAAAGATACGCGATACTCGTTAACCGTATGACGCGCCGAGCGCTTCCGGACAGTGGTGACGTGCAAAGCGCGTGCTATCGTTATTGACAGGTTGCGGGTCAATGTCCGATAGCGGCATCGATGCTTCCCCGCCGTATTTCAGCGGATACCGCGAACCGCGCGGTCCTCGAATGCCTGAATTCTGTCCGGTACAAACAGGATATGAAGATGTGGCGAAAATTCCTGCTGGTGTGCATGGCCGGGGCAATCCACGCGCAGTCGGGCGTCGCTATTGCCGCGACGGAACGTGAGAATATCGGCGCAAGTAGCGCGGTGAGTACTGTCGCGAGCGCGATTGCGAGTACTTCGGCGGAGAGGAAAAAAAATGCGCCGATGTTCTCGCCATTTACTCCATCGCGCGGCAATGAGCACGCACGACGTATTGCGCTCGTGATCGGCAATGGCGAATACGGCAATCCTTTGGAACCGCTTCGCCACAACGCGCCGCGCGACGCCGAAGCGATGCGCGATGTACTACGCGCGCGCGGCTTCGACGTCATTTTCCGCACGAATGCGACCCCGTCGCAAATGCGGCAAGCCATCGACGAATTCGCAAAGCGCTTGCAAACAGGCGATATCGCACTGTTCTATTTCGCCGGGCACGCCATGCAAATAGAACAGCAAACGCTGCTTGTACCGGCGCAGCCCGAAACAGACGCGCTATTGCACGCGCCCGCTTCGCTACTCAGGAGCGGAGTCGATCTGAATACCGTCCTGCATGCGATACAATCGTCGCGCGCCGGCCGGCTCAATCTCGCGATTCTCGATACCTGTCTGAACAATCCATTTACACCCGCGGCGGCAACCATGAGTACGTCGGCGCTGCCTGCCAACACAGTGATTGCATATGCCACCGCGCCGGGCAGTTTTGCGGCGGACGGTCCGCGTCACGGCGTCTATACCGCCGCATGGCTGCGCGCACTGCGAAATGCGCCGTCGCAATCGCTTGCCGACCTGCTTCCACGCGTCGCCGCCGAAGTTCGCGAGGCAACGCACGGCGCGCAACAACCGTGGACCACGGCCACGCTTTCCGCCGTTGAGCCGGTAAGCGAAGACGCCGTGTCGCGACCGGGCGCATCGGATCGTGACGTCATCGCACTGCGCAGCCGCGGCCTTCTGCCCAAAGACAGCAACGAGCAATACGAAATCACGTTCTGGAATTCGATCAAGGACAGCAACTACCCCGCCGATTACGAGGCTTATCTGAAGGCCTATCCGGATGGCCGCTTCGCCACGCTCGCGCATGCGCGGATCGACCGGTTGCGCGCGGCGGCCGCCTCGAATGCGACGGTCGGTGCGGCGCCTGCGGCGTCCCCGGTTGCACCCGCGGCGAAAAGCAGCCAGGCTTCTCAAGCCGCCACGGTGGCACCCGCCACACGCACGACAACTACCGCACAAGCGAGTGCCGCAACCCCGGCGCCCGCCCACACAACACCGGCATCACCCGCACAACCCGCTCCTTCCGCGCCGCCGCCCGCCGCCGCTGCAACCGCCGCCCCGCTCGTGCAGAAAACCGTCGCCCATCCGCCGACTGCCGGCGAAATACGCGATTGCGCGACCTGTCCGATCATGATCGCGATACCCGCCGGCTCGTTCGCCATGGGCAGCAACACCGACGATCCATCGGAAAAGCCCGTTCATCACGTGAGCATCGGTGCATCGTTCGCGATCGGCAAATACCCGGTGACGGTCGAGCAATGGAATGCCTGTGTGGCGGCTAATGCATGTCAGAAGCTCACGCCCGAAAGCAATACCAACAAGGCCGCGCCCGCACGCGACCTCAGTTGGGACGACACGCAGCAATACGTCAAATGGCTCGCCAAAACCACGGGCAAACCATACCGCCTGCCCACCGAAGCCGAATGGGAATACGCGGACCGCGCCGGCACCACGACCGCGTACTGGTGGGGCGAACAGATGCGCAAGGGCACCGCCAATTGCAAGGATTGCGGCGACCCGTGGCACAAGGAAGGACCGGAGAGCGTCGGCTCGTACATGCCGAATCCGCTCGGCCTGTACGACATGAATGGCGGCGTTTGGGAATGGACCGCCGACTGCTGGCACAACTCGTATCAGGGCGCGCCTGCCGACGGCCACGCATGGGACAGCCCGGCCTGCGAAATGCGCGTCATTCGCGGCGGCTCGTGGCGCGAGGGCGGCAATTACATGCTCAGTGCAACGCGCTTCAAGTACAGCGCGGGCGTGCGCCAATCGCAGGATGGTTTTCGTGTCGTGAAGGATCTGCGCTAAGGCGCTTGAGCTTCGAGGTTATACACAAGGCGCCGAAGCGCGGTTGCAGCGCGCATCGGCTCGCGCGCTTACGATTGCGCCGGCGATTGCCATTCTTTCCTCGCAGGCTCGACTCACGGCATTGCGCATTCGCACTGCCCCCCTATCGCGACTTCACGGCATACGCGGCTTCGTCGTAATCGGCGCGAAATCCGCGAAGATATGGTCTTGCCCGTATTTACCGCCAATTTGTGCGAGTCGCGCATCGAGCGCACGCAGATAATCCGCGCGCGATTCGCTTTCCGGACGCAGCTTGTCGAAGAGTTGCACCGGCGTAATCAGCAGTACCACCATCTCCGAGCCGAATGGCTTCGAAATGATCCAGTCGTCCGCGCCGCCGATCGTCGCCGAGTAGTTCGGCGGCGCCTGATTGTCCTTCGCGCGTGGACTCGGCACCATGTGTACGACGCGGCCATCGAGCTGGTAATAGTCGACGCTCACGAACGAATCGAAGTTGGGCGTATTCACGTCGACGACGAGTGCATCGCCATCGCTCAATAAACCGCTCGGCGGCCGCACGTGCAGCGCGGCGACGCGGCCCGCCTGCCAGTTACGCATCCAGTACGGCGCGAGCGTTTTGACGGTGTCGCATTTATCGTCGGCGAGCGGCTGGACGTCGAGCGTCAACGTATCGACGCCCGGCAACGCCGCCAGCGTGTCCTTCAGATGCGCGACGCCATCACGCTGCGAGACGAAACCTCGCACCGTTAGCGCGTGATCCTGCACGCTTGCCGATAACGCCGAGCACGGCACCTGCGCGAGCACCGGTGTAATCGCGGCTAGCGTCAACGCGGGCTTCGGAGCGGGCGGCGGCGGTGAAGCCGGTGGCAACGGCGCAGACGAAGAAGACCCCGCGTTTGCCGATGCATTAGCTGCTTCATTCGTTACCGCGGAAGTTGCTCCAGAAGTTACCGCGGAAGCGGGCGACGTCTGCGCCGTACTGTTCGACGACACGATTGCCGACGCTCCGCCCACGCGATCGACCTGGTCGGTTCGCGGCTCGCTCTCGCGGCTCGGCCCGGAACGCAGCGCGAAAATGCCGACCGCCGCCGCGCAAACCACGGCGAGCCCCGCGAGTCCCGCCTTCGCGAGCGTGCCCGACTTCTCGGCGCGCGCTTCATTGTCGAACTCGGCGATAAAGCGCACGACGCTTGGCATCCGCGTCGCGCGATCGAACGACAGTGCAGCGCGCAGCGCGCGCCATTGCCGCGAGTCGAGATTCGGTGGACGCTGCGGCTTGAAATCGGCATTGCGCGCCTGCGTCGCGGACAGCCGATCGAACGGATGATGGCCGGTCAACAGTTCGTACGTGATGCAGCCGAGCGCATAGATATCGTCGCGCGGATCGGGCTCCCCATGCTCGATCATCTCCGGGCTCGCATACGCGGGTGTCAACGCGCCGAGCGTGCCGGGGTCGAATACCGTCGCATCGCTTTCCTCTTCCGGCCGCTGGAATACGCGCGCAATGCCGAAGTCGATCACTTTTACTTCGGCGTTCGTCGTCAGAAACACATTGGCGGGCTTGAAATCGCAATGGACGAAGCCGCGCTCGTGCGCATACGCGAGCGCCGCGCACATGCCGCGCACGATCGGCAGTGCCGCGCGCACCGGCATGCCCTGATAGCCGGGCGTGCGCAGCAACTGGCTGAGCGGTTTGCCGCTCAGGTACTCCATGGTCAGATAGACGATCGGCCCGTCGCGATCGAAGTCGTACACCGTGATGATGTTGCGATGCGCGAGCACCTGCGCCTTGCGCGCCTCACGCTGCAACGCGACGAGCGAATTCGGATTGCCGCGGAACTGGACGTTGAGTACCTTGATCGCGAGATACGGCTTGCGGTCCGACGCTTCGAGCTTGCGCAGATCGAGCGCCTTGTACACGGTGCCCATGCCGCCGACGCCCAGGCACTCCTCGAGCACGAAACGGTTGTTGAGCGTATCGCCGATGCCCTTGATCGTGTCGTGCGCGGAAGCATTGTCCGCCGTCCCCGAAACACCCGAAACGCCCGCAACACCGGCGCTGCCCGAACGCAGCGACGGAATCTCCACCGTCGTCTGGATGCCGGTTTCCTCGCCGCCTGCCGCGACGTTCGATAAGCGCAGCAACTCGATGCGCCGCCGTACTTCCAGATACAACTCCTCAGGCAATGGCGTTTGACGATGCGCGGCACCCAGCATCTCCAGCAGCTGCGTCGAACCGAGTTGCTCGGTCTTCAACGCGCTGTCGAGCCGCGCGACGAACTCGTCACGAGACAGCTCGCCGCTCTGGAAGTCGTGAATCACACGCGCAAGGCTAGCCATTTGTGCGAAGCACCGCCGTTGCCGCTGGACCGTGTCGCATGCGACCGACGCCACGCGGGTCGATAGGAAACCTGTCGTAACCAGTTACATGTGCCGCTTCGATACTAGCTCCCGGTCCGCGCTTTCGCAAACCGGCAATGACCCTCGCGACGCCATGCACGCGCGTGACGCGAGTGTCGTATGCGAACCAACAGGATTGCACCGTCTGTCGGAGAGACACCACCGCTTGCCGCCCGATCAGCCGCGCGGACGCACGGCACGCCGGGACTGCTTCACGCCGGAACGCCCTGTTAATCGAGACTCCCGGCATTTCATCAGGATACTTGAGCAAATCTGGCACAGCCTGTGCATGAGTGATATCCGAGCAAACAGGTTGCTCAACACCACTCGCAACATTGCGATGACTTCTTTCTGGAGACTCACCATGAAAACGCTCATGATCAAGGATCTGTCCGTCACCGAACAACTCGACAGCCAGGCCATGCGTGCCGTGCGCGGCGGCTTCGGCCCGAGCCTGTACTACAACTTCAGCCCGATCGTCGCTCCGAACAACAGCAAGAACCTCACCGCCACGCAACTGATCAGCAACGAACTGAACCAGCAGAACGCCAACGGCAACAACGTTGCGTTCGCCGCCGGCATCACCTCGACGAACGATCCGTTCGTGACGTCGAACAACAACATCCACATGTAATGTGCGACGCGGCGAAGCACCCGCACACGCGGGCCGCTTCGCCGCACGCCATTCGTCTCCGCTTTTCGCGCACCCTTGGAGAAACATCATGTCATCCCTCATGATTCGCGATCTGCCCGGCACCCGCGAACTCGACCGCCTGGCCATGTCCGCGCTTGCCGGCGGCACCGGCAGCAGCGTGCCCGGCTTGCCGTTGGGCAGCCTCGCCGGCATTGCCAACGTCAACGTCACGGTGAACCAGAGCCTCTTCCAGCAGCAAAACGTGAACGTCGCGGCACTCAACAACATCGGCGTGATCGGCGCGGGCTTCGTGCCGCTGAAGCTCAACGTCGACCCCACGCTGTGGGGCGCCAACTACGCCGCCGTGTAAGCGCATGCAGCAGCGCGGGAACGGGGGTTCCGGCACTGCCGCTGTATTGACATGCCCCAGGCCGCACACGGATTTCCTATACTCGAAGTGCGTCGAGACCTCAGTACATCGAACGACAGGCCAAACATTCCGCCAACGCGGCGGCCGGACCCTCAGCGGACCGAGCCGCCCTATTGCTTTTCTGGAGCCGTCATGACCAAGCTCGTCATCAAGGACCTGACCGAAAACGTCGAACTCGACCGTGAGGCAATGGCCGCGATCGTCGGCGGGGCGCGCATCGGGGCGCGCTCGAATCTCGCCGCGCCGCTCGTGCCGGCCGCAACGCGTGTCGTCGACTATCCGCCGGGCTTTCCCGCTGCGCATCTGCCTATCGGCAATGCCGCCCTGAAGCCGAAGCGGTAACGCCGCCGGAACCGCCCACCGCTTTTCATCGCCACGGCACGCGCGCTTCGCGCGTGCCGTTTCCATTTCAATCCCACTTTCCGCCATGCGTCGTGTCACTGTCCGCTTTTCGCGAAGCGGTGCCATGAACCCACCACGCGCGCGCAATACGTGGGCTTCGCGCGAACACTTCGCCTCGCATGCGTCGGCCTGATCCGCACGATTCGACGAGGCGGGCGCGCGCATCCCCGTCTGGATGCGCATGGCGGCGAGTGACCGCTTTTCCGCATCACGTCCCGGCACGTTGGCATATGCCTTGCAAAAATCCAGACGGGCGCCGCATTGTGCTCGCCTCTCGATCTCAAGGAGTAATGCCATGAAAACCACTGTCATCATCAAGGACCTGCCGCATCGCGCAAGCGACGCATCCGCCGAAAAAGCCCTCACCGTCGAACAGATGAAAATCCTGCGCGGTGGCCGCTCGGTGGTCGTCACCGTGGACGGTACTTCGACGGGTCACGTCGACGATTGGGACATCAATACCGCCATCTTCGAAGGCCGTATCACCGGAACCTATCTATAGGACGCGCGAAGTGTCCGCAATTGGAAAGAGCGCACCCGCCTGATGTTCTTTTGTGTGAGACGGGCGCCGCTCCGGCCGCATAGCCGCTCGTGGGGCAACGGCCCTACCGGCGGTGTCGGCCGCGTACCGATCGTGGCGATCGTGCGACCGATTGCCGATGTGCGCTAGCCCGCATAACCGTCGATCAACTGCTCGAACAGATCCGCGTCGCCCATCTGGCCGCCTTTGAGCATGATCTCCATGCCGTCGAGTTCGGCGCGATCGGAATGCAGACGGCACACGGTCACACCCGCCGAAAGCGGCGCGAGATAGGACAGGCCCCACGCATCCAGCGCACGCACCGCAAAGCTCGATGTATCGCCGCCCGCGATGCCGATGCGCCGTAATCGCACCGCGCCGAGTACCTGTTGCAATAGCGTCGCGCACGCATGCGCGAGTTGGGACGGTGGGGTGGCTTCGTTTTCGTTGTCGGCATTCGCCGTATTTTCGCCACTCGTCGCCTGAGCGACTCGCGTCGCGTGCGATACCTTTCGTGTCGTAAACGCCAGCACGTTGCGCCCGTCGCGCAAGGGTCCGGCAATGGCCGCGACACGATCCGCCAGATAGGCCGCTGCCGTATCGCCCGTCATCTTGTGTGGGTCGAGCTCTACTCGCAAATAGGAATGCGCGGCGCCGATCTGCACTTCCGTCAAGGGCGAGAGGCTGCCGGCCAGCACGAACACGGGGCCGCGTGCGCGAGCCAATGGCGTGGTGGCCCCGTTCTCTACATCGGAATTGCCGCGCACTCCACACGCGGATGCATAGGCCTGTGCAACGCTGCTCGCCCCGACCGCGAGCAATGGCGCCGACCGCGCCGCGCAATGCGCGATGACCTTGCCGATGGCATGCAAATGCGTATCGTCGAGTACATCGAACAGCAACGCGTCGGGCCGTACCTCGGGCTTCGTATCGAGTTCGCGGCGTACCTCGGCCTGCAATGCCGCTTCGCCTGCCGCATAGCACCGCCAGTCGATCGACCGCACCCGCTCGATACCCTGACGCTGCAGATGCACACGCAGGTCCGCTTCGTTCATCGGCGTGACCGGGTGGCGGCTCATCGTCGGATGACGGTCGATCCGATAGATCGAGGGCTGTTCGTCGTCCGCGCCCGCCGCGGCGAACAGTTGACCGAACACGCAATAGCGCCGCAGATTCGGCTGCCCGCCGACGATCGCAATGAGTTCATTCGCACAGTACTCGCGCAGCGTGCGAATCGCCACGCCGATGCTGCCGGTATGTGGCGCGCTATCGAAGGTCGAGCACACCTTGTAGTGAATCACGCGCGCACCGAGCGCGGCGAATGCGGCGCCGACACGCGCAAGCTCCTGCTGTTGCGCGGGCGGCGCCATCGTGCGCGCCGCGCCCGCGACGCCGATTGCGTCGAGTTGACCCAGCATCGACAGACGCGCCGCATCGGGCGGCGTGAAAAACAGCATCGCGCGCAAGCCCGCGCGTGCGAGATGCGCGAGCGTATCGGTCGCGCCGGTGAAGTCGTCGCCGTAGAACGCGTAGTCCGTGCCTAAATCGCGCGAACTGTTCATCTCTTCTGCGCCTGGCATCGCCCTCAACCCCGGCCGCCGAAGAACGTCAGCGCGCGCTGCAATTCCGGCATGTTCTGCGCGTAATTCGCGAGCGGCGTGCCGGCTTGCACCGCCGCCCACGCCTGGCGCACGCTCTGAACGCCCGCAGCCGGACCGTCCGGATGCGCGAGAATGCCGCCGCCGCACATAAAGAGCAGATCGGTCGAATGCACGGCGTCGTATGTCGCTTGCGCGGTACCCGCCCATTGCCCCGACGAAAACGCGGGCAGCACGCTGTCGTCGCAGCCGGGCGCGAGCGGCAGCGCGCAGTCGCGCGCCGACTCGATCACCTCGGCGTCGCTCTGCGCGAATTTGCCGGCCAGCCCATGCACGTGCATATGATCGACACCGGCGAGACGCCAGAGCGTCTGATACGCCTGAAACGATATGCCGAGCGCCGGGTCGCGCGACATCATCCCGTAGCCGTTGCGATGCGCATGCAGCACGAGCGGCGTGGCACGGCGCAACGTCTGGATCGCCGAGAAGCCGCACCAGTTGATGCTCGCCATCACGCAGCTACCGCCCTCGCGCTCGACGAGTTCCGCATGACGGCGCATGGCGTCGAGATCGTCGGTAATGTTGAAGGCGACCATCACGGGCCTGCCGCTGCGTTCGCGATAGGCGCGCACCTCGGCCATGACGGCGCGCACGCGTTCGGCAAGCGGCGCATGCGCAGGGTTCGCACAAACTTCGTCATCCTTGATGAAATCGACGCCCGCCTCGCACAACTGGCGCACGAGTGCGGCCGTTTCGTCCGCGCTGAGGCCGACGTTCGGCTTGATGATCGTGCCGATCATCGGCCGGCCGCTGACTTGCGTCAGCGCACGCGTGCCGGCCACGCCATGACGCGGCAACTCGAAACGCGCACGATACGCGGCCGGCAAACGCAGCGACAGCAGCCGCATGCCAGTCACTTCGCCGAGGTCGTACAGATTGCCGGCGACGGTCGCGGCCAGCGTCGGCAGATTCGCCTCGATGTTGGCCAGCGGAAATGACAGCGTGATGCGCGCGCGCCGCCACGGCCCCGGCGTGCGCTGCCGCGTGAGCCATGCGCTCAGCAGACTCGGTTGCGCGGCGGCTTCGAGCTCTTCGATATGCAGCACGTTGGCGCGGCTGCGCGCGCGCAGTGCATCGGATTCGTTCGCGACCCGCACGAAGGTGCCGCTCGATTGCTCGCCGGCCATCACGTCCGCGACGCGCGCGGGATCGAGCGGCGTTTCGATCAGATAGTCGGCTTCGAGCGTATCGCTATCGAGCGGCCGCTGTGCCTGAATAACGTTCATAGCGTGCTCAGATCGGGAAACGGACGCACCGGCTCGCGGCCGTCCCAGTCGCGCGAGGCCGCGTAGATCATGTCGAACAGCTTGCCCTTCGGCCCCGCGACTTCCGATAGTTCAACCACCGTGCCCGGATGATTCTCGGTATCGAAGTAGACGAAGCGGCCGTTGCGCCCCACCTCGCCGCTCATCGCAACCGTGAAGCCCTGCTCCTGCAAACGCGCGAGATCGGCGTCGAACGACGTGGTCCAGTACGCGTTGTGCTGCAAACCCGTATGGCCCGCGGCGAGAAAGTCGCGATACATCGAGGGCGCGTCGTTGCGCGTCTGGATCAATTCGACCTGCAACGGTCCCGAGTTCGCGAGCGCAACCGAGTTGTGCACTTCATAGCGCTGCCCGCGATACGTGTAGTTTTCGATCGGCACGCGTTCGTTGTAAAACCACGGGCCCACGCCGAGCACGCGGCTCCAGTAGTCCATCGCGGCCTCGATATCGCGCACCACGTAGCCTGCCTGCCGGATTTCGCCAAAGAAACGACTCATGAAACTCTCCCGTTGCTGCGGGTTTTGAAGGACGAGCGACACCCCGGCGCCGCGCAACGCAGCGCCCGAATGTCAGTGAAGTAAGAACTGTCTAGAGGAATCCGATCGATAACCACGGAATCGCCGCGACGAGCAGCAAACCGAAGATCAACGCGCTCATATAACCGATGATCGGCCGAATGCCCGCATCGGGATTGACCTTGCTGATCGCGCACGCCGAGTAGTAACCCACGCCGAACGGCGGCGAGAACAGGCCGACACCCATCGAGAGAATCACGACAATCGCGTAATGCACTTCATGCACCCCGGCGAGCCGCGCGATCGGAAACAGCAGCGGCCCGAACAATACGATCGCGGGAATCCCTTCGAGCACGCTGCCGAGCATCACGAACACGACGATCGAGATCGCGAGAAAACCGTACGAGCCGCCCGGCATCGAACCCATCAGTTGCGCAAGGTCCTGCGAGAAGCCCGATTGCGTGAGCGCCCAGGCCATCGCGGTCGCGCAGCCGATGATGAACAGAATCGCGCCCGACAGCGTGGCCGCGTCGACAAGCATGCGGCCGAGCCGACGCCACTCGAAGCGCCGATAAATCAGCAGCCCGGCCAGCATCGAATAGACGATGCCGATCGTCGAGACCTCGGTGGCCGTTGCAATGCCTTCGACCACGGCCAGGCGAATCACGAACGGCAAGGCAAGCGCGGGGAACGACACGACGAACATCCGCCCGATCTGCTTGCGCGTGTAACGCTGCGCACCGCTCAGGTCTTCCTTGCGATAACGCCACCACACGACGACGCACAGAATCAGCGCCAATACCGCGGCCGGCAACATGCCGGCCGTGAACAGCGCGGAAATCGACAGCCCCGTTACCGAGCCGATCGTAATCAGCACGATGCTCGGCGGAATCGTTTCGCTTTGCGCGCCGGTCGTCGCGAGCAAGGCCACGAGGTCGCCTTCGGAGGCACCGCGCTTTTTCATCTCCGGAAACAGCACCGGTGCGATGGCCGCCATGTCCGCGACTTTCGAACCCGAAATGCCCGACACCAGGTACATTGCGCCGATCAGCACGAACGACAGACCGCCGCGCACGTGACCGACGAGGCTCGCGAGAAATTCGATCATCGCACGCGCCATGCCGGTCATTTCGATCAGCAGGCCGAGAAAGACGAACAGCGGCACGGCGAGCAGCACGAGATGCGACATGCCCTCGTCCATGCGGCCGACCATCACTTCGAGAGGCGTATAGGTCGAGAGGCCGAGATAACCGAATGTCGCAAGTGCGAATGAAAAGCCGATCGGCACGCCCGAGAAAATGCCGACCGCCACCACGCCGACGAAAAAGATCACGAGGTTGGCTTTGCCGAGCGTCTGAAACCAGTCTCCCGCGAACACCGCCACCGCGCCGAGCAAGGCGGCAATCGCCAGCACGATCAGCACGTCGAGCACGCGGCTCACCTGCGCGAGGCGGATCACGCCGACCAGCAGCATCAACACCGCGCCGATCGGCAAGGCCAGCGCGCGCCACGCATTGCTGATCTGCAAGGCGGGCGTGACGATTGCCGCTTCCCCCGACGCGTAATCGTAAGCCGGCGCAATCAATAGCGCGAGCAAGGCGATCGACGCGACGATCGCGAGCGTATCGACGAACGCGCGCGCTCGCGGCGACAAACGGCTGACGAGCGCCGTCATGCGCATATGTTCGCCGCGCCGCAACGCGAGCACGGCACCGAGCATCGCGAGCCACAGAAACAGAATGCCGGCCAGTTCATCGGACCACACGAGCGGCTCATGCAATACGTAACGCGACACGACACCCGCCAGCATCACGACGATTTCGATCGCGAGCAAGGTCGCCGCGCACACTTCGACGAGCGCGATCAAACCGCGATCGAAACTGCGCAGCCAGCGCCGCGGCAGGCTCGCCGCGTGCAACGGCGCAGCCGCTTCCGCCGGATTCAATGCGTGATTCGACATCGTGCTGTCTCCTTGCGGCCGCGCGCCGCGCGTCGTCCGATGCTCGCCGGAACCCGGCGCGCTCACGCGAGCTTACCGACCGATTGCTCGAGCAGATCCCACACGTCGTTGCCGAAGCGGCCTTTCCATTGGCTATAGAAGCCGGCCTGACGCAGCGCGGCACGGAACGTGTCGGGCGACGGACGATTGATCGCGAGACCCTTGCTTTGCAGATCGGCGACGGCCGCATCGTTCAGCTTGCGGACGTCCTCGCGCTGCTTGATCGCCGCCTGGTTGAAGGCGTCGCTCGCAATCGTCTGCAGGTCTTTCGGCAAGCGCTGCCACGCGCGCTGGTTCAGCACGAACCAGTAGCCGTCCCATTGGTGATTGGTCAGCGAGCAGTACTTCTGTACTTCGTAGAGCTTGGCAACCAGCACGATCGGCAGAGGATTTTCCTGCGCGTCGACAATGCGCGTTTGCAACGACGAATACACTTCGCTGAATTGCAGACTGGTCGGCGCCGCGCCGAGCCCCTTGAACAGATCGATACTGAGCGGACTCACCGGCACGCGAATCTTCAGTCCGCGCATGTTCTGCGCGTTGACGATCGGCGCGGTGCTCGTCGTGGTCTGACGAAAGCCGTTGTCCCACATCTTCTCGAACGATTCGAGCCCGGCTTTCTGCATCGCCCCGCGCACATAGGCGCCGAGCTTGCCGTCCATCGCGCGCCATACCTGGTCGTAATCGGCAAACGCAAAGCCGACCGCATTGATCGCGACCGACGGCGCAAGCGTCGATACCACGAGCGCCGACGGCGTGAACATTTCGATGCCGCCGCTGCGCACCTGCGCGAGCATGTCGGTATCGCCGCCCAACTGGTTATTCGGGAAGATCCGGATCTCCATGCGCCCTTTGGACGCCTCGCGGACCTGATTCGCCGCTTCCTGAGCGCGCACGTTCAGCGGATGCGTGAGCGGCAGGTTATTGCCGTACTTGAACACGAACTCCGGGCCGGATGCCGCACGTACGATCGCCGGGAATCCCAGCGTACTGGCCACCGGCACGGCGGCTGCGGCACGCAGCAGGCTGCGTCTCGCGAGGTTGGTCATGAGCGTCTCCTATCCCATGCATGGGGTTTGCTGCTTATAATTGATGTGACTGTCGAATCCATCAAAATTCATCATCACCCGCTGCAACGCGCTGATTTCCGGTCAAGCGCGTTGCGATGTCGTGCGATAGCTGCAAGACTAGGCGCTCGCGGCAACCGCTGTCAAACCGCGAGCTTGATGTTTTTTGATGGACCTCATCTGTTGAGGACTGCCATGTCAGAACCGGGTCATCTCACCGGAACCGCGCCGCTCAACGCGCGCGCACGCATTCCCGACATTGCGCGCGCGGCCGGCGTATCGACCGCCACGGTCGATCGCGTGCTCAACGGCCGCGAAGGCGTGCGCGCCGTCACCGCGCAGCGCGTACTGCAAGCGGCCGCGCAGCTCGGCTATCTGCTTACGCCGGATGCGCCCACCGTCGCGACGGCAAGGCCGATGCGCATCGCGTTTCTGTTGCCCGCGGGCACCAATCGCTATCTGCACATGCTCGGCGACTACATCGAATTCGCCCATGAACAGTGGAGCGCATTGGACATGAAGTGCCGCGCGCACTACGTCGAGAGTTTCAATCCGAACGAACTCGCGGACCGTCTGCTGTATTACGGGCAACGTGCCGATGGTGTCGTGTTCATGGCGCTCGAACATCCGGTCGTGCGCGACGCGGTCAATACGCTCGCGGACCAGGGCGTACCGGCGATTACGCTGATTTCGGATCTGTCGAATTCGCGGCGGCTCGCGTATGTCGGCATCGACAACCGTTCGGCGGGACGCACCGCGGCGTTGCTGTTAGGCCGTTTCATGGGCCCGCGGCCGAGCGGCAAGATTGCGATGCTGGCGGGCAGCCTCAACTATCGCGGGCATGAGGAACGCGAAATCGGCTTTCTGCATCTGATCGAATCGACCTTTCCGCAAGTGCGCGTCATAGGACTGCGCGAAGGTCACGACGATAGCGAGCGCAACTATAGGCAAACGCGCAAGCTGCTCGAAGAGCATCCCGATCTCGCGGGCATCTATAACAGCGGCGGCGGTTCGGATGGCGTCGCGCGCGCGATCGTCGAAGCGCGTTCGGAACAGAAGATCCTGTTCATTGGACATGGCCTGACGCCCGATACGCGCGCATTGCTGATCGAAGGCACGATGGATGCGCTGATTACGCAAACGCCGCAAGCCATGGTCGGCAACTGTCTGCGAATTTTCCGCAACGTGCACGAGAAACGCGATGCACTGAGCGACGTGAAGCCGGTGCAGTTCAGTATCGTGTTGCGCGAGAACCTGCCTTGATGGCGGGCGATTCGCGGTATGCAGGGGCAGAGGCCAGGGTGGGGGCAATGCAAATGCAAGCCTTGCGATAGTCGCTTGCGATGACATGCGTCCATGCCCGGCGGGCGCGCCTTCCGGCACGGGTAGCGCCGGAATTCGCCCGCGTGCCGCCTTCCTGTGAAGACGGCGAGACACCGGAGCGCGGCTTGTGGCCGCAACAGACCGCTGAGCGCGAGACCCGCGGCCCGGACGGTTGTCCCGGGCATGAATGCATGGAGAAAATATACCGGGAGCCCCGCTGGATAGGCTTCTTAAAGACATCGCGTTGCGGTGCTGCTTCGGGACGATCTACATCTATAATGAATTTTTAAGGAATATTCTTCCATTCACGCCGATGACGACCCGAAACCGCCCGCTCGACCAGCTCGATCGCAAGATCATGCGCGCGTTGCAGAAGAACGCTCGCCTCAGCAACGCGGAACTCGCCGAGCTGGTCGGCATGTCGACCACGGCCTGCTGGAATCGCACGCGCCAGCTCGAAAGCGAAGGCTATATACGCGGCTATGTCGCGTTGCTCGATCAGCAGAAACTCGGTTTCGCCGACATCGTGCTGCTCGAAGTCACGCTCGACCGCCACGACGACGACGCGCTCGCGCGCTTCGGCGCCGAACTCGCGACACTCAGCGAAGTACTCGAAGCGTATCTCGTGTCCGGCGACTACGACTATCTCGTCAAGGTCGCCGTGGACGGCACCGCGGGCTACGAGCGCTTCCTGCGCGAAAAGCTCTACAAGATCGCAGGCATTCGCCATAGCCGCTCGATGTTCGCGCTGCGCTGCATGAAGAGCATTCCGTCGATTGCGATCTGAGCACACGCCGTACTTCAATGCGCGTAGATCGGACCAAGGCCGATGATGTCGGGCTGGTCCGGCGCCGCGCGATTCATCGGCGCATACGCCTGTGAACCCGCGGCCGAACTGCCCGAGTTGCTCTGCGCCACGCCGCCATATGCATTGGCCGCTGCGTTGTTGCCGGCATTGATGCGTGCCTCGGCCGCCTCGATGTTGCGCGGGTATTGCGCGTTGTCGCTCGCGGGGTTGTAGCCGGCCTTCTGCAACTGGACCAGTTCCGCGCGCACTTCGGCACGCGTGACTTCATGTTGCGATTGCGCGAACGAAGCGACAGGAACGGCAACGAGAGCGGCGACGATCAGCGATTGAACGAATTTCATGAGTTCTCTCCAGATATCTGAATACACGGGATTCAAGGGTTGAGCGGAACACCGGACCACCGAAGCCGATATGCCTTCATGTCCCGCCTGATTCACGCAACGTTGCGAATCAACCTTGCGTGAAGACATTTGAGCGCGCCAACGTATCTGGAATGTTTTCGTTTCTCCCCTTTATGCAAGCGTATTTGTCTACGTACGAGGCTGATACATTGCGATACAAAAAGCGGCTCTGCGTGTTCCCTGCTTTGTCCACTAATCTTGTTCGCACATCTCGCTCTCACATCTCGTTCGCGACTCGCGCCCATAAAAAAACCCCGAAGCCGGTGTTGAACTCCTGGGGTTCGGATCTGAAACCGCAATAGTCAGCCGGCACTCGCCGGCCCGCATTACGTCATACGCGTCACATCGACAATAGCCTGCGCAAATGCCTTGGGCGCTTCCTGCGGCAGGTTATGGCCGATACCGCCGCTCAGATTGCGGTGCTCGTATTTGCCGGTAAACTTCTTCGCGTACGCAGCCGGTTCCGGATGCGCCGCGCCGTTGGCATCGCCTTCGAGCGTGATGGTCGGCACGGCAATGGCCGATGCCGTCGCGAGACGCTTTTCGAGTTCGTCGTATTGCGGCTCGCCCTGCGCGAGACCGAGACGCCAGCGGTAGTTGTGAATCACCACAGCAACGTGGTCCGGGTTATTGAACGATGCGGCGGTACGCTCGAACGTCGCATCGTCGAAGTTCCATTTCGGAGAGGCCGTGTGCCAGATCAGCCTGTTGAAGTCGTGACGGTTCGCCTCATACCCGGCGCGGCCGCGCTCCGTGGCGAAATAGAACTGATACCACCAGGCCAGTTCGGCTTGCGGCGGCAACGGCGCGCGGTTCGCTTGCTGGCTGCCGATCAGATAACCGCTCACCGAGACCATCGCCTTGCAGCGTTGTGGCCACAGCGCCGCGATGATGTTCGCCGTGCGTGCGCCCCAATCGAAACCGCCGAGCACGGCCTTGTCGATCTTCAGCGCGTCCATCAGATTGACGATGTCGACGGCAACCACGGACTGCTGACCGTTGCGCGGCGTGTCGGCGGAAAGGAAACGCGTCGGGCCATAGCCACGCAGATAAGGAACGATCACGCGATAACCCGCGGCCGCGAGCAGCGGCGTCACCTCGGCGAAGCTGTAGATGTCGTAAGGCCAGCCATGCAGCAGAATCACCACCGGCCCGTTTTGCGGACCCGCTTCCGCATAGCTGATATTGAGCGTGCCGGCATCGATCGAGCGAATCTTCTCGAACGAAGTAACGCGCGGCCCCGCTTTCGCGATGCCGGTCGCGTCGGTCGACTGCGCATGCGCGATTCCGCTCAGTCCCAGTTCGAGCAGGCTGATACCCGCCACGGCCGTTCCGAGAAAACGACGGCGCCGACTATTGATCTGATCCGACATGCTGATTCTCCTTGAATGACTCATCCGGCCCGTGCGCCCATCTCTCGTGCAGCGGCAAAAATCGACGGCATGACGATGCCACCGCACGCAATCGCAACGCGAACGGAACGAACATGAATGGGTAAAAGCGGTAAGGGTGGTAAAGGCGGTAAAGCGCAACCGCGCGAATCTGAAACGCAGTGCTTTGCCGGCAGGACCGGTGAATTGCCGCTGTCGCAAGGCTTAGATACATAATGGCAGCCCCAACCACTGACAGCAAGAGCAACTAAGTTCACATATCGTTGCCCAATGAGCAACGCATTAACCGCGGTCGAGTGAGCCCATGCGAGAGATCAACCAGCAACGCCTTCGGTACTTCAACGAAGTCCTGACCCACGGCACGATTCGCGGCGCAGCCGAGAACCTCAATACGTCGCCGTCGGTGATTACGCGGCAGATCAAGCTGCTCGAAGACGAACTCGGCACCGTGCTGTTCGAGCGTCAGCCGCGTGGCGTCAAGCCGACCGAAGCCGCCATGCACCTGCTCGAATTCTGGCACGGCTACCGCTCGCAGCAGGAGAAGCTCGAAGATCAGCTGCATGCGCTAAAAGGTCTTCAGCGAGGGCATATCCGGCTCGCGGTCAGCGAAGGCTTCGTCGATACGCTCGTCGACAACGTGCTTGCGCCGTTCTGTGCGCAATATCCGGAACTGGAAATCGCCATGGACATGCTCGCGGTCGATGCAATCCAGGAAGAAATCGCGGAAAGCCGCGTACATATCGGGCTCGCCTACAATCCGCCGCCGCATCCGCGCATCGAGTCCCGCGCCAGTTGTTCGCAACCCGTCGTGCTGTTGTTGAGAAGCGATCATCCGCTCGCTAAAAGGAAACGCCCCGCCACGCTCGACGATCTGCGCGCCTACCCTCTTGCGCTGATGCCCTCGACATTCGGCATTGGTCATGTCGTCAAGATGACCGAATTGGCGGAGAACGTTTCGATCCGCGCGACGCTAACAACCAATTCGCTGAGCGGACTCAAGCGATTCGTGACGATGGAGAACTTCATGACGCTGATCGGCGAATTCGCCGCGTACCGCGAAATCGCGAGCGGCGAATTGACCACCGTGCCGGTTGTGCATCCGCTCTTCTCGGGCGCACAGGCGCGAGTACTGGTCAAAGCCGGCCGGCCGCTCGCCCTGGCTCCGCTCGAATTGCTGCGCTGGATTCAGGAGCGCATGCCGATGTTCTCGCCGCCTGAAACGAAGAAACGGGCGGCGAGACCATCGGCAAATACGGCACGAAAGCGCAAAACTCGCTGATCGCACGTTCGCACAGCGCGTAAAGGCGCATCCACGCTGCGTCCGCCCGCCGTTTTGTGTCGCAATGTATCTACCCGGTACGCAGACACAAAACATTGCACACGCCTCATTCCCGCGACATAAACCAGATACGCGCAGGCGTTCCAATACGGCCATACCCGCCCACCGGAACGCCCACCATGCACAGCACGCTCGAAACGCCGCTCGCCCTGCTCGCGGGCCTGCTCACGATCGCATCGCCCTGCGTCCTGCCGGTCATGCCGATTCTGCTCGGCACGTCGGTCGAACAGCCGAGCCGTACACGACCGCTCTTTATCGTCGCCGGCTTTATTCTGACTTTCGCGTCGTTCGCCTTGCTGCTAGGCGCGGTGTCCAGCACCATCCACGTCGCGCAGCAGGTGCTGCGCAACACGGGTATCGCCTTGCTCGCACTGTCCGGCCTCATGCGCGTCTGGCCCCGGCCCTACGACTGGCTCGTCGCGCGAGTGCAGGGGCCGCTCGAACGCATCGGCGCGGCCATTGCACCGGGCAGTCAGCCCGGCAGCGGCAACGCCGGCGGCTTTGTGCTCGGCATGTCGCTCGGCGCGGTATGGACACCCTGCGCGGGCCCCGTGCTCGCGTCGATCCTCGTGCTCGTGGTCAAGGCACAGGACCTCGGCTGGTCGGCGCTGCTGCTCACGCTGTATGCGATCGGCGCCGCGATTCCGATGCTCGCGATCATCTACGGCGGACATTACGTGACCCGGCATGTACGCGCCGTATCGCGCCATGCGCATCGTCTGCAACAGGTATTCGGCGTACTGGTGATGCTGACGGCACTCGCCATCTATCTGCAATACGACGTGCTGCTGTACGCCCGGCTCGCCGCGCTTTTCCCCTCACTCAAAGGACTTTGACATGAACGCCCGACTCAGGACATTCGCTCTTGCCGCCGCTTTCAGTGCATTCGCCGCGACGGCCGCCACCAGTACTGCCGCCATCGCCGCGCCATTGGAAAACGATCCGCCCGCGCCGGAGTTCACCGGCATCACGCAATGGCTCAATAGCGAACCGCTGAAACTGCAGCAATTGCGCGGCAAGGTGGTACTGGTCGATTTCTGGACCTATAGCTGCATCAATTGCGCGAACACACTGCCGTATGTGAAAAGCTGGAACCAGAAATACAAGGATCAGGGACTCACGGTCATTGGCGTGCATACGCCCGAGTATCCGTTCGAGCGCGACACCGGTAACGTGAAGACCGCGATCAAGCGGCTCGGCATCAGCTACCCGGTCGCGCAGGACAATCAGTATGCGACGTGGAATGCCTATAACAATCAGTACTGGCCCGCGTTCTATCTGATCGACAAGAAAGGGCAGATCGTCTATTCGCACTTCGGAGAAGGCGACTATGCGCAGACCGAGGCAAAGATTCAGGCGCTGCTTGCGCAGAAGAGTTGATGCGACATTGCCGGAGAAATAGCGCTAAACAAAGTGGGCTTTATCGCTCGCTGAACGAAAGAAGCCCACCGGTGCCTGAACAATCGGACACAGGTGGGCTTACCGTTCGACGATGATTGCGCGACTATTCGATGAACCGGCTAGAACAGATAATTGGCGAACAGGCCGTACGTTATCTGACTTGTCTTCTCGGTGATCGGGCTGTCGCCCGCATCGCCGCGCAGCCATGCGAACGAAACGCTCGCGCCGACATTCCAGCGTGCCGCGATCCGATACGCGCCGTTTATCGAAAAGCGCAACTGGTTCAGACCGGAACCGGCCGAGAACTCCGGCAGTCCCGAGCGCGCGCTCTGCTCCGACGTCACGCCGAAATAGGTCTGGTTGTACTTGCTGCTCGCCCAGGTCAAACCGGGCCCCGCGGTGAGCGTCAGTTGCGGAATCGGCTGATAGCGGCCGAGCACGTCGAAGGTCGCGACCGTGCCGCGATCGTTGCCGGCGATATCGGTCAATACGCTCGCGCGCGCCGAAATGAACTGATAGGTATAGACGCCGAACAGTTCGGCATGCGCGGTACGCTTGACGTCGCCGAGACCGCGCAGCCGCGCGTCGTCGGACTCGCTGCGCGGCTGGATGAAATCGTAAGTCAGGGCCGCGCCGATGCGCCAGTTACTGTCGCGATACAGATAGCCGCCGAGCGACAGCAGCGAAGCCGCATCCGGATTGGCGCCAATAAAGAAGCGGTCGTAATTCGCGCTGACCGTCGGCACCACTTCCCATTTCGTGCCGCTCGCGCCGGGGAATTTCGGCATGTTCACCACCCCGGCTCCAACGGAAAAATGCCACGGGCTTGCGCCGGCTCCGGATGCCTGGGTGATTTCCGGGGCGCCGACCGAATACAGACTTTCCGACAGGCCCAGCGTATCGTCCGCCATCGCGGCAACGGCGAACAGCGACAACGCGGAGCCGGCCAGCACCTTGGTCATGCGTGGCGTGGACACATCAATCATCTCGGTTTCTCCGTGGAAAATGAACAGGACGATGCAATGGCACCGGTCCTGACGTCGATTGCGTAATACCGATGCTGTGCTGCAACTTAATTCCGCGGAAATGTCTTTTGTCGTTATTGAAAAGCGAGGATGCGCATACCGGTTCGCGATAGCGCGGTCAATGCCACTGCGTGTTCTTCCGGAATCCTCACCGTGCCGGCGAGTGGTATGAGCATAGCCGCTTTTTTTCGGGCGTCGCAAGTCAATTTTTTTAAATCATCCAGTTCAATGAGTTAATCTCGCAATGTCGTCACATTAATTCACAATTCAATTCTCATTTCATTGCCTCTTTGCGAATGAATTCTGAACAGTGATCTCCATCGTCATTGACCGGTTCAACATTTGCCATCTGGCGCCGCAGGCGATACTCTTCTTCTCGATTGACGTTCTTCCCCGCGAGTTATCGTTATGCGGCGGCTTTCTATGCACGATGATTTACGTTATGGGTGAGCTATGCCTTCAGGAAAGTACATCGGCAATAAAGCAGTCAGTCCTTCTCTTTCATGTCTTTGTGACAAGTCACAAGCGCAATATGCGAACCGCCGCATCAGTGCCGATCTGTCGCGCCGCGGCTTCGTTACCGGTCTTGCGGCTTCGATGCTGGGCCTGGTGCTGCCCGGACTCAGCCACGCTCAAAGTGTCCTGCCGCCCAGTGCACCCGCCAGGCCGGTGCTATTCACGAACTTCCGCCTGTTCGATGGCAAATCGTCGACGTTGCGCGATAGCCTGTATATGGTCGTCGAAGGCAATGCCATCAGTCAGTTGGGTCAGGGCCAGCCCGCCTCGACCGAGGGCAGGATCGTCGTCGATTGCGGGGGCAAGGTCATGATGCCCGGGTTGATCGACATGCACTGGCATTCGCTGCTCGCGTCGCTGCCGATCCAGGTCGTGCTGCAATCCGACATTGCGTTCGTGCATCTCGCGGCCAGTGCCGAAGCGGAGCGCACGCTATTGCGCGGCTTCACGACGATACGCGACGCGGGCGGCCCCTCGTTCGCGTTGAAGCAGGCGATCGACAGCGGCATGATTTCCGGGCCGCGCATCTATCCGTCCGGCGCGATGATCACGACGACCGGCGGCCACGGCGACTTCCGTCCGCTCAGCGATCTGCCGCGCAGCGGCGCGCGGGTCAGCCAGTCGGAACTCGACGGCGGCAGCGCGATTGCCGATACCGAAAACGAAGTCCGCGTGCGCGTGCGCGAGCAGTTCATTCAGGGCGCCACCCAGGTCAAGCTGGTCGGATGCGGTGGCGTATCGACCCCGCGCAGCCCGATCGACATGCTCACGTTCACGGAAAAGCAGTTGCGCGCGGCCGTCGATACGGCCGCGGACTGGGGCACGTATGTCCTCGTGCACGCGTACACGAACGAATCGATCCAGCGCTCCGTCGCGGCGGGTGTGCGCTGCATCGAGCACGGTCATCTGATGGACGACAAAACCGCCGCGCTGATGGCAAAAAACGGTACATGGCTCAGCACGCAACCGTTCGTCAGCCAGGACGATGTCGCGCCGCTCTCCGGGCCGGGCATCGAAAAATTCCAGGAAGTCTCCGCGGGCACGGACAACATGTACAAGCTCGCGCGCAAGCACGGCATCAAGGTCGCATTCGGCACCGACCTGATCTTCTCGCAGACGCTCGCCGCGCGGCAAGGCACGATGCTCACGCATATGAAGCGCTGGTACAGCGCGGCCGAAGCACTGGAAATGGCCACGAGTACCAACGCGGAACTGCTCGCGCTATCCGGCCATCGCAATCCGTATCCGCGAAAACTCGGCGTGCTCGAACAAGGTGCCTATGCCGATCTGCTGCTCGTAGACGGCAATCCACTCGAGAATCTCGGCCTTATCGCGAACCCCGAGCAGAACCTGCGTATCGTGATGAAAGACGGCAAGTTCTACAAGAACACGCTCAAGGCATAACGAAGCATCAAACCGGGTACATGCCGTAAAACTCGCGGCACGTACCCGGTCTGAATCTGCGAAATCATTTCATGTGCCCGTGTAATACGGGCGCGCAATCTTGAACTGACCCTGCGAAGTTGGACAATTTGGTCGGTTAGGCCGTGAGGGCTGGGTTCTGTACATCACAGGACTCAGCCCTTTCAATTTCAGCTCGATGCGCTTGTGGTTGTAGTAGTGGGTACGGTTTGATGCCGGCCGTCAGTGCATCGATGTTCTCGAATCTGACTTGCGCCAACTCCGTCTCTCGTGGAAGGCATTCAATGACTACATAGCGTCGCTACCCTCTCTCGCGCCGAATCCGAACACGCTCTGCACGGCTTCAATTCGCGAAGTGACATCGAGTTTTTCGAAAATGTTCTTCATGTGCCACTTGACCGTTTCCGGTGCGAGCTTTAACGATCGGCCCACCTCCTTATTCGATTGGCCATGGGCCACGCAACGGAGTACTTCGAACTCCCGCGCACTCAGAACCTCAGACGACATCTTCAGGTTCCTGACCGGCCTGGGAGACGTAGACGACGGCGCGTCGACGTTATCGAAAGCATGGATCAATTTGTCGACATAGGTGGCGTCCACCGTGGAGTCGCCCCCAGCGTTCCACCGAAACCGTTGCAGCAATGCGCGGACTCCTTGCCCTTCGTCTATGAAGCTATTTACCATGCCAACAGCCTCTCCGAGACGTAGCGCACGATCCAGCGCGCCGAGCGCGCTTCCGGACGCTCCGCCTTGCTCGTATACGAGCGAGAGCAACAGGGAAGCAATCGCTTCATGATAACGCCATCCCCTGGCCGCTAAAGCATCGAGCAGGCGTACGAGAAAAGCGACTGCCTTTTCAGCATCATTTTCGGCAATCAGAACCCGAGCCTGCAGGAAGCAGTAGTGTGTCCAGGTTTCAGTCGCGGCTCCCGCCTGCTCGTCAAGCACCACCGGCATACTCGCGCGTAGTTTGTTAGCGATCTGCCTCGCGCGGGTCACGTCACCGCTATGAAGGAGCAACCTGACCGTCTCCGCGTCGCACGCCATCTTGAGACGCAGCCATTGTCGGGTTATGGCAACCTGCCGGCCATCTTCAAGAACAGCCAGCGCCGACCCCACTTGCCCGTTGCGTTGCAGCAGGCGTGCCTCCGTCAGCACATGCCGGAGCAGCGTGCCGAGTGGAGAAACCTCCAGGGCAATCGTCGTGCGGTTCGCAATCAACTTCCGTGCGCGAGGAAGTTGATTGTATTCGTAGACAATCGACACCAGGCAACCCGCCGCGATCACGGCACAGGACGATGCGTAGCCGAAAGCGTTTTCGGCACGCACGAGCGTTTCTTCGAGAACTCTCCCCGCTTCGGCCAGTTCGCCATGCATCTGCGCGGCAAGGCCGTACATCGTGTTTCGAAACAGATCCGTGTAGATCGACCCCCGTCCCTGTTCCGGTCGATCTTGAGCGCCTCCCCATATCCGACGTATCTGGTCGAATTCGCCTCGATGCAATAGACCAAAGAATTGCGCGAATTGCGCGCAGCTATTGACCCAGGGAGCCGCAATCGCCGATGAGGTCGCGACGGCGTGCCCGAATTCGAATGCATGTTCGCTCTGGTCGCTGGCAGAGGCGATTATCCCGCTGATGGCATTCACCTCCGCCAGCGCGACTTCGTCGATGCTGCAGGCACTCTCGCGGCGCATCCGATAAATCTCATCGGTAACGACACGAATTTCCTTGATGGCGTGCGTCGTTTGAAGCGAGAAAGCGAGCGCCCACGCTTTGGCAAGACGCAAGCGCCGCGTGAGAACGACATCCGGTGGCAGCTTCGCGACCCACTCCAGCAACGTGCGTGACTCGCCGCGTTCGAGCATCTCCATTGCACCGTTCTCGACCAGCTGGGCGGCCTGCTCGAATTCTCCCGCTGCCAATGCATGTCTGACCGCCTCCGACCACAGCCGCTTTTCCGCGAACCACCGAAACGCCCGCTGATGCAATACCGGAACCTGTTGCGGCATATGAGCGAGAAGACGACGCCGCAGCGCATCGGACAGCAGTGCGTGCAGGCGATACCATTCACGCCGTTCATCGAGCGGCCGGATAAAGACGTTATGCTGCTCGAGCCATTCGAGCTTTTCACCGCTGCCGCCCTCGACGGCCATGACGGCATCGCACACGGCGGGCGAAAGCCGTTCGAGAATCGACGTGCTCAGCAGGAATTCCAGCATAGCGGGTGGCAGCTGGGTCAGCACCGCATCGTCCAGGTAACGGTCGATTCCGGAGCGGGTAACGGTGAACCGGCCGACTACCTGAGCGGGATCGCTGGTTTGACGCAGCGCAAGGGCGGCCAGTTGCAAGCCCGCCACCCACCCCTCCGTCACGCCATTCAGCAACTCGACATTGGCACGGTCGAGCGATAAAGCACAGGTCTCCTCGAAAAATTTCTCCGCGTCGTCGATCGAAAAACGGAGGTCATTGGCACTGATCCGCGTGAGCTTCTCCGGTGCCCGAAGCTGACCGAGCTTCATGCCGGGTTCGCCGCGCGCACCAAGCAAAACGTGCATATTTTCGGGCGCATAGCGGAGCAGACGCGACACGACGGCAATGACAGGCGCCGACGTGAGGCGGTCAACGTCATCCAGCACGAGGAAAACACGTCGGCCGAATGCCGCGATTCCATTCAGGAGCACGGAAATGATCGTTTTGATGGAGGTTCGCGCATCGCTATTCAAAAGTTGCTGGGCCGGCCTGCCGATGTCTTTCGACACCCGGCAAAACGCCGCGACCAGATACGCGCCGAACTGCTGCTCCTGATTGTCCTCGTCATCGAGACTGAGCCAAGCAACCGGATACTCCTGCCGCGAAAGTACTTCACTGCATCCCGCGAGTAACGTCGTTTTGCCGAAACCCGCCGGCGCGGTCACCACGGTTATGCCATGAGTCTGCTGTTCGCTCAGCCGATCGAGCAGCGCGTGCCGGCGAACGCATCCAAAAGGAAGAAGCGGCGGCACCATTTTGGTCTGAATCAACGACGCGCTCCATGTTCTGTCGGCAAAGTCTGAAGGCGTTTCCATGAGCACCCTCCGTCTCCTGGGATCAACCGCGGGTCGTTCAGTTTTCTCAGCAGGTGTTCTATCAGCGCTTAATTCGGCCGATGAATGCACCGCCGCCGTGGCCGGCATGGCAGAGGATGGCCGATAAGGCCGTTGTCAATCCGGCCGGCAGTGCCGCCCGAAAAGGTAGCGCACACCGAATGAATTGCCTCGTCAATCCATTCGGCGGGTTGTCAGTCGTTCTTGTGTTCGACTGTGCCCGGCAGTCTCTTGATATATGCCGGTAATCTGCCCTAATTCAGTGCATCTGAACAGGTGTGCGAGACGTTCATGCAATGCGTAGCGTTCATGCTCCCTCGATTTAGCCATGACCCGCATCAGCATATACTCACATAATAGTGAAAATAAACTATAACAAAAAATATACAACTGTAATAACGGTAATACTGGACAGGAGAACCGGATGATTGGCAATGTGACCGTGCGGCGCGTCGGCGCCGACGAGGTTTCGGCCTGCCTGGAAGCGCTGGCCGATGTGCTGATCGACTGCGTGGAAGGTGGAGCCTCGGTCAGCTTCATGCTGCCGATCTCGCGGGAAACCGCGCTGACGTTCTGGCGCGGCGTCGCCGAGGGCGTCGGGCGCGGCGAGCGTGCGCTGCTGATCGCGGAAGACGGCCATGGAGAAATCGTCGGCACCGTGCAGTTGATTACCGCGCAGCCGGAAAATCAGCCACATCGCGCCGACGTTGCAAAGATGCTCGTGCATCGAAAAGCACGCCGGCGCGGAATCGCGCAGCATCTGATGGACGAAATAGATCGCACCGCGCGCAAAGAAAAGAAGTCGGTTCTCGTGCTCGATACCGTCACCGGCGGCGACGCCGAGCGGCTTTATCAACGCGCCGGCTGGCAGCGCGTGGGCAACGTGCCGAATTACGCGCTGATGCCCGACGGCGCATTCTGCAGCACGACCTTCTATTGCAAGCAGCTTTGAGCCGAAGCAAACACTGGGCCATTCACTGGCTCGCCCACTACGCCGAAACTCCGCCACAAACATGTAATTGAAAATTTCAACTACATGCCTATAATGGCCGTCGTGTCCGCAACGGGCACGACGGTCGACACGCGGAGCAATCTTGTACTCGGACTTTCTGACTTTCAGGCTCGATCTGACCAGCGCCTTGCTGACCAACCGCGCGAACGTGGTCTATCGCGAGCGCTGGAACCTCGACGTGCGCGCCTTGCGCGTGCTGCGCCTCGTCTGCGCCGAGCCCGACATCACGCCCACCGCGGTATCGCAACGCGCGCTGATCGAAAAGACACTGCTCTCCAAAGTACTCACCGAGCTTGAAACGCGCGGCTTCATCACGCGCAACGCGCATTCGTCGGACCGCCGCAGCATCGCGCTGCGCGCCACGCCCGACGGGCTGAAAGTCGCGAAAGCGTCGGAAGCATTGGGCCTCGCGATGGAAGCACAGCTCGCCACGGTGCTGAGCGACAGCGAGCGCAAGCTGCTCGAACAGCTGCTCAGCAAGCTATCGAACAGCCTGCTGGCACGCGAGTCCGTGAGCACGCCGCCGCATTGATCTTCCCGGCGACTTTGCCCGCCGTTTTTTTGCGGCCTCTTCTTTTCAGCCTTTCTTACTGCTCATCCGGCAACCAGGAGTCTTCCATGTCGAAGCTGATCGAAACGACGTCGAGTGCCATCGACGCGCTTCTGCACGAACTCGAAGCCATCTACAAAGACCTGCACCAGCATCCCGAACTGTCGATGCAGGAAGTGCGCACCGCGGGCATCGTCGCCGATTACGTCGAAAAGCTCGGCTACGAGGTGACGCGCCATGTCGGCATCACGGGCGTCGTCGCGCTGCTGCGCAATGGCGACGGTCCCACGGTCATGCTGCGCGCCGACATGGACGCGCTGCCGATGGCCGAGGCCACCGGCCTGCCCTATGCGAGCACGGTGAAGGCGAAAGACGAAGACGGCATCGAAGTCGGCGTCGCCCATGCGTGCGGCCACGACATGCACGTCACGTGGCTGCTCGGCGCCGCGCGTCTGATGGCCGAGCATCGCGACGCATGGCGCGGCACGCTGATGGCCGTATTCCAGCCCGGCGAGGAAATCGGGCGCGGCGCGCGCAGCATGCTCGACGACGGCATGACCACGCGCTTTCCGAAGCCCGACGTGATTCTTGGCCAGCACGTGATGTTCGGTCCTGCCGGCACGGTCGGCTATCGCAGCGGCACGATCCTCTCGGCCGCCGACAGCCTCAAGGTCAAACTGTTCGGGCGCGGTTCGCACGGCTCGCAGCCGCAAACCTCGATCGACCCGGTCATCATGGCGGCCTCCACCACGCTGCGTCTGCAAACCATCGTGTCGCGCGAAATCGCGCCGAGCGACAGCGCCGTGCTGACGGTCGGCTCGATACAGGCCGGCACGAAAGAGAACATCATCCCCGACGACGCGACGCTCAAGCTCAACGTGCGCAGCTATGACGAAGACGTGCGCGAGTACATGCTCGGCGCGATCCGCCGCATCTGCTGCGCCGAATGCGTGGCGTCGAACGCGCCGCGCGAACCCGAATTCACCACGCTGTCGAGCTATCCGCTCACGGTCAACGACGCCGCCGCTACCGAGCGTCTGCGCAACGCCTTCGAAGCGCGTTTCGGCAAGCATGCGTACGAGGCGCAACCGGCCGCCGCCAGCGAAGACTTCAGCCTGTTCGGCCGCGAATGGGGCGTGCCGTACTCGTTCTGGTTCGTCGGCAGCACCGATCCCGAGACCTTCCGCAAAGCGCGCGAGGCGAAGAAGCTCAACGAAATCCCGAGCAACCATTCGCCGAAGTTCGCCCCGCTGCTTCACCCGACGCTGCGCACCGGTATCGAAACGATGCTGTGCGCAGCCGGCGCCTGGTTCGATCAGCGAGAACAAGCACTGTGAATTCGCACGCGGTCTATACCCTTCTCGATCTGGTCGGTACGTTCGTATTCGCGATCAGCGGCGCGGTGGCCGCGCGGCAACGGCGGCTCGACCTGTTCGGCATCGTCGTGATCGCGTTCATGGTCGCGTGCGGCGGCGGCATCGTGCGCGATCTCTGCATCGGTGCGATTCCGCCCGCGGGCCTGTCGAACTGGCATTACCTGGCAACCGCGCTGGCCGCCTCGGCAGTCACGATTCTCGCGTATCCGCAAGTGCGCAGACTGCGCCAACCGGTGCTGTTCTTCGATGCGATCGGGCTCGGCCTCTTCGCGGTGTCGGGCGCGCAGAAGTCGCTCGTGCATAGCCACAACGCCGAACTCGCGATTCTGCTCGGCATCGTCAGCGCGGTCGGCGGCGGCGTGATGCGCGACGTGGTGCTCTCGCGCGTACCCGCGATTCTCGAGCGAGATATCTACGCATCGGCCGCGCTGCTCGGCGCATCGGTGCAGGTGGGCTTTTCGTATGCGGGCTGGACCGACTGGTGGACACCCTGGTTCGCGACGCTCGCCTGCGTGCTGGTTCGGCTCGCGTCGCTGCGTTACGGCTGGCGCCTGCCGATCTTTCAGGGAAAGAGCGCGGCCGAAACGCACGACCACCGGTAATGCGCGCCGAAGCGTTGCAACTAGCTCGCCGCCAGCGGAATCAGCCGCGGCTTGGTCAGGCTATAGGCGATCTGCGAAAACAGCGCATTCAGGCTATTCGTGCCGCCCGCCGCGTTCGCACAGGTGTCCGAATAGAAATAAGACGGCCCCGAGGCGATCGACGCCATCGTATTGCACGCAGTGAGCTTATCGGCGCCGTCGCCGCAACTCGGCGCCGAATTGGACTCGCCGCCGAGATACGCGACGGTATAGATCAACGTGCCCGTATTGTTCTTCACGGCGGAAGCCGCATTGATCGCGGCCTGGCACTCGCTGCCGTAGGTGCTGCTATAGGTCGTGCCCAACTGGGTCGTCGTCGACGAAGCGATGCCGTCGCTCAGCAGAATAATCACGTTCTGGCCGGGCGGATGCTGCGTTGACGCGGTGGCGGCCAGCGAAGTTTGCGCCGCCGTAATCGCCTGCGCGTAAAACGTGCCCAGACCGCCCGGCGCCGGCAGGCCGCTGCAACTGCCGCCGCCGAGCGCCTGCACGATGCCCGAACTCGTGCTGACCTGGCCGTTGCTGCCGAGATAACCCGAGCTCGGCGACGAATACTGGTAGCTCGCGCTCGAAGCCGAATAGCTGCTCGCAATGGTCGGCGACTTGCCCGAGCACGAGAAGTTGTACGTCGACGAAGTTTGCGGCGGAAACGCCATCAAGCCGACGTTGTCACCGGCGTTCGTGAGACCCGTCAACAGTTGCAACGCGCCGGCCTGCGCGCATTGCAGCCGTGTTTGCGCGGCTCCCTTCGCGTTCTTGCAGTTGCTGTCCGTCGTGGTGGCCATCGAGCGCGTGGTGTCGAGAACGATCATTACGTTGTAGAGCGCGGGCTCCGCGCCGCCGCCCGCGCCCGCCTTCGAGGTTGCCGAGATCGTCTGCTGGCTTTTGCCGAAGACTCGTGCGAAATAGAGCGGCACGATGGCCTGCTGCGTGACCTGGATGCCGTTGTAGCCGGAAGCGGCCTGCTTGTAGGGCAGCGCGACGCTCGACAACGTGAGGCCCGTGATCGTCGCGGCCGCCGGAATCACGCCGCCGGGCAGCGTGTTGTTGTTGCCGGCCGCGAACGCCTGGGCGTTGCTCGACGCGGTGGCCCACGACTGTGTCCACAAATCCACCGCGCCCGCGAGCGCCGCGGCATCGGTTGCGCTCTGCAGGCGTCTCTGGCTATAGGCCAGATAGCCGAGATCGACGCCGAGCGCGGCGAAGCCCAACAGCATCACCATCGAAATCGCCACGAGGATGGAGACGGCGCCGCGCTGGCGACGAAGCGCGCCGCGCGGGCCAGTTGTCGTTCTTCTCATGATTTCCCCCCAAACGGTTGAACCGCTTTCTTGCTGCTCACGCTCTTTTGCATGCCGTCTGTTTGCACGCTTTCCTTTTGTGTGCGCTTCTTTTGCGCACAAGATTTTGCGCACCTGCTTTTTGCGCCAGTCATTGCACGCGCTCCACCGCGCTTGCATTGAGCGTGGTCGGCATCATCGCGTAGAGACCGGACAGGCTGCCCTTGAAGATCGGTACGAACGTGTACGAGACGGTCACCGTCGCCGTTCCGACCGCCGACGTGCCGCCGGCACTCGTCAGACCCGATGCGCAGGCCGAATCGCTCGTGCACGCGGCGCCGTTCACCGACGTCGCGATCGACAGATTCGAGGTTTTGAGCAGCGACGCGGACGCGTTCACCTGAGTCTGCGTCGCCGTATACGGACTGGTGGTGCCGCGTTGCGACGCGAAATAGCGCGCGCCCGCCGAGGCCGCATTTGCGACCATCACGTAGTTGCCGAGCAGCCAGCCGAACTGCGCGACGCCGAGCACAATCAGTAGAAGCACGGGCGCAAGCAGGGCGAATTCGACCGCCGCCACGCCTTGCTGCTTTTTCAGCGCCGACGCTCCCCGTAATCGGTGCGTCGGTCTCGTGCCTGAAATCATTGCACCACCTCCGACATGCTCGCGCTCAGGCTCGACGGCATGATGCTCTTCAGGCCAAACAAAGCGCCGCCGAACAGCGGCGCAAACGTATAACCGAGCTGCACGATCGCCTGCGTGCCGGCCGCGGGCGCCTGCGTGCCCGAACCCAACGCGCTGGCGCACGTACTGTCGCTGGTACATGACGTACCGCCGACGCTCATCGAGATCGTCAACGTGCCTTTCAATGCGCCTGTCTGCGTGTTGATCGCATTCGCCGTGTCGGTGTACGGCGCTGCGTACCCGCGCTCCGACGCAAGCTGGTGCGCGCCGAGCGCGGCGGCATTCGTCAGCATCAGATAGTTGTTGACGAACCAGCCGAATTGCACGCTGCCGAATATCAGTGCCAGCAGTAGCGGGAGCACAAGCGCGAGTTCGACCGCCGCCGCGCCCCGTTGAGTTTTTCGTTTTATGCGTTCTTTTTCTCTCATCCCACTCTCGTATGTATTGACAGGCAACGGCCTGCGCAGGCTCAGGCGCCCGCCATGCTCGGCAGCAGTTCCCGATAGATATGAATCATCGACGGTCCCATCAGCACGACGAGCAGCGCCGGAAAAATACAGAAGATCAGCGGAAACAGCAGCTTCAGCGCAATCTTCGCGGCGCGCTCCTCGGCACGCATGCGCCGCCGCGTGCGCAGCGTGTCGGAAAGCACGCGCAGCGACATGCCGATGCTCGTGCCAAAACGCTCGGCCTGAATCAGCATGGCGCTGAATGCGTCGATATCTTCCACGCCCGTGCGCAAGGAGAAATTGCGCAGCGCCTTTTCCTTCGAGAAACCGGAGCGCATTTCCAGCAGCATCAGTTCGAGTTCGCTCGCCACAACCGCACTGCGCATGCGGATTTCCTCGCCCACTTTCATCAGCGACGCATCGAGACTGAGCCCCGCCTCGATGCAGACCGTCAGCAGATCGAGCGCATCGGGAAAGTCCTCGACGAGGCTGCGCTTGCGCGCGGCAATACGTTTTGCCAGCACGAGATTCGGCAGGTAGTAGCCGAGCCCGGCGAGCAGTACGAGAACGATCGAGCGTCCGAGCAGCGTGGGCGCGAAGGATGAGCCGTAGAGCGCGAGCATCGCGAGAAACGGCAACAGGATCGCGAGCGCCGTCTTCGCGGCCAGATAGATCGGCACCGCGTTGGCCGAGCGCCACCCCGCAGTCATCAATTGCACACGCAACGCGGATTGCTCCCAGCCTTCCTTCGGCACCGACAGCTTCGAAATCGGCTGCGAAATTTCGACGAGCTTTTCGTACCACGCGGTGTCCGCGGATGGCGCCAGTTGCTCCGGCGCCGGCACGACGTTCGCGCCGCCCGCCTGCTCGATGCGCCGGCTCATGTCGCGCGGCGCGGCCAGATGCAGCACGCCGAACGCGGCCGCGAACACGATCGCGAACACGGCGGCGAGCAGCAGAATCTGCGTGATGTTCAGCGTTTGCATGGTCTCTCCTCGGTAGTTGTTCTTCGCGGGCGGTACGACGCGCTCAAACCCGGATCTTCACGATGTGCCGCATCCAGAAGATGCCGAACAGCATCCCGACGCCCGAGCTCACGACCATTTTTACGCCGGTGGAGTCGCGCCACAGTATGTCGAGGAAGTCGGGATTGAGAACCATCATCGCGGCGCCGACGCCGAACGGCATCAGTCCCAGCACCCACGCGGACATCTTGCCTTCCGCGGACAGCACGCGAACCTTGTCGAACAGCTTGAAGCGGTCGCGAATCAGCGCCGTGATGCCGTCGAGTACTTCGGCGAGATTGCCGCCCGTCTCGCGCTGGATCACGACCGCGATCACGAAGTAGCGCAAATCGCGAATCGGCACGCGCGTGGCGAGATTCGTCAGCGCCTCGCTGATCGACACGCCATAGTTGATCTCGTCGAACACGATGCGGAATTCGCCGCTCATCGGCTCGGCGAACTCGGTGCCGACCATATCGATTGCCCCCGTGAACGCATGGCCCGAACGCAGCGCGCGCGCCAGCATGTCGCAGACGTCGGGCAACTGCCGCTCCAGTTGCCGGATGCGGCGATTGCGCCGCCGCTGCACATAGACGATCGGCAACAGCGCGGCGAACACGGCAATCGCCACGGAGACGAACCACGGCAACGCGACGCTCGCGCCGATCATCAGCACGAACAGCGGCAATACCGCGCACGTGCCGACGAGCCGGCCCACCGACCACTGGAGCCCGGACTGCTGCAGAAACAGATCGAGCGCATGCACGCGCGGGATCAGCAGCAAAAACCGCGTGAGCCACGCCGACTCGGCCAGCATGCGCGTCTTCAGAATCGACAGCCGCTCGCGGCTCACCTGGCCGCCCGCGGAGACCGCGCGAATCCGTGCGGCAACGCGCCGCGCGGTCGGCCCATGCCGGCTGTCCCAGTACTCGTACACGCCGCTCGTCGCAAGCACCACGGCCACGAAGAGCAGGATGATCGCGGCGTAGAAGATCGGGTTCATGCAAGTCTCCTGAAACAGCGAATCACGTCGTCTCGAAGCGGCGGGCCGGATCGTAGATCTGATCCGACGGCGCCACGCCGAATGCCTGCAGGCGCTCGGCGAATTTCGGCCGCACGCCGGTCGCGCAGAAATGTCCGCGCACGTTGCCCTTCGAATCGACACCGGCGCGGCGGAACACGAAGATCTCCTGCATGTTGATCATGTCGCCTTCCATGCCGGTCAACTCCGAAATGCTGATGATCTTGCGGCGTCCATCGGTCAAACGCGCGGCCTGCACGACGACCGAGATCGCCGACGAAATCTGTTGCCGCATCGTGCGTGTCGGCAGCGACAGGCCGCCGAGGTTAATCATGTTTTCGAGGCGCGTGAGCGCGTCGCGCGGCGTGTTCGCGTGGATCGTCGACAGCGAGCCTTCGTGGCCCGTGTTCATCGCATTGAGCATGTCGAGCGCTTCGGCGCCGCGCACTTCGCCGAGGATGATGCGATCGGGCCGCATCCGCAGCGCGTTGCGCACGAGCGTGCGCTGCGTGATCTCGCCGCGCCCCTCGATGTTCGGCGAACGCGTTTCGAGTCTGAGCACGTGCTGCTGGCGCAATTGCAGTTCGGCCGCGTCCTCGATCGTGACGATACGTTCGTCATCCGGAATAAATCCCGACAGCACGTTCAGGAGCGTGGTCTTGCCGCTGCCCGTGCCGCCCGACACGAGAATGTTGACCTTCGCGCGCGCGAGCGCATCGAGCACTTCGGCCATCGGCGGCGTGAGGCTTTGCAGTTCGACCAGATCGGCGACCTGCAGCGGGTTCGCGGCGAAACGGCGGATCGACAGCAACGGACCGTCGACCGCGCACGGCCGGATGATCGCGTTCACGCGCGAGCCGTCCGGCAGGCGCGCGTCGACCATCGGGCTCGATTCGTCGATATGGCGGCCCACGCCCGAGACGATCTTCTCGATGACCTTCATCAGATGCGCGTCGTCGTAGAAGGTCACGTCGGTCGCTTCGAGCCGCCCGCGCCGCTCGACGTAGGTATGGCGATACGTATTGACGAGAATGTCCGACACGCTCGGGTCGCGCAGCAGCACTTCGAGCGGACCGAAGCCGAACATTTCGTCGTGCACGTCGCCCACGAGCTGCCGACGTTCGAGATCGTTGGCCGGCGCCTTCTGCTCTTCGAGAATGCGGCCGATCAGTGCGGCAATCTCCTGGCGCACCTGATCGGACGGCAAACGCGACAGGCGTTCGAGTTCGACACGTTCGAGCACGGCCTGATGAATCTCGCGCTTGAGTTTCTGATAGGCAGCGCGCAGCATGCCGGCCGGCGTACCCGACGAGTCCTGGCGCTCGCCCAGGGGTTGCGCGCGTTGCGCGGAAATCTGCTCACGAAGCGACATGGCCTCTCCCCTTCTCAGGTATTACAGCGTTTCAAGTTTCGGCGCCGCCTGACGGCCGAGCAGCCGCGCGAACAGCGAATCGCTCTTCGCGCGTTTGCGCTCCGACGTCGTCGCGCGGCTGACGATGTTCTCGGCGAGCGTTTGCAGACTGCGCGCGACCCCGCTGCTGCGCGCGGTCTTCGATACCGGCAGGCCCTGGTTCATCGCCTCGGTCACGGCCTCGGCGTCCTCGGGAATGACCTGGTACGCGTGCATGCCGAGCACCGATTCGAGCGCCGTGCGCGCGCGTTCGCCGTGGCGCGTGTAGCGGTTCAGGACGAGGCGCATCTGCTCCTGTGCATAGCCGAGCGAGCAGAGAATTTCCTGCAGCCGGCGGCCGGCGCGCACGTGCGGCATGCTCGCCTGCAATACGACATGAATCTGGTCGCTGCGATCGAGCGCGAGCATCGACAGTTGATTGAGCGTCTGACCGAGATCGAACAGCACGAAGTCGTAATGCGGCGCCGCGACGCCGAGCATCCATTCGAGGCGGTCTTCCTTGATCTCGGCCGCCTTCACCGGATCGCCCGCGCCGGCGAGAATATGAAAGTTCTCGGTGACGTGCATCAGACTCGTGTCGAAGAACGCGGCGTCCATGCGCTCGATCTGCGCGCAGACTTGCGGCAGCGTCGAGGGCGGGGTTTCGTCGGAGACCAGAAAGGCGGCGTCGGCGAACTGCTGGTTCAGATCGATCAGCAGTACGCGCTTTTTCTGCGGCAGGCTCGCGATCGCATGCGCGACGTTCGCGGCGATAAAGCTCGTGCCCGCGCCGCCCTTGCACGACACGAACGACAGCACCTGGGTATCGCGCGTGCCGCTTTGCAAACCCCGCGACTGCGCGCGCTGCAACGCGTCGCCTAACTGGCGCGGATCGAGCGGCCAGTTGAGCACGTCGCGAAAGCCCGCGCGCATCGCGGCGATCAGCGTATCCGGCGACGCATCGGGAATCAGCAGGATGCAGGTGAGCCGCCCATGCGCGCGATGCAGACGTTCGACCACGGGCAGCTCCGCGTCCTTCAGCGACGCCGCATCGACAATCAGCACGTCGAACGCGTCGAGACTGTCGCCGCGCTCGCCGAGCAGCGACGGCCCGCCGGTCGCGCGCGTGAAGCGATAGTCGCCGCATTCGCCGCTCAGATGCGCGATCTGCGCGAGCCGCGCGCTGTCTTCAGAGAGGGCCAGGATGTTGATCATGATGTTCTCGCCCAAGCGATCAAGGTTATCCGGCGGACGTCGCCGCGCTGTGCTTCACTGACTGCCGCCGTTCGTGCCGATGCCGATCACGAACGGATTGATGGTCGTGACGGGCGCCTGGAACGACTTGTCGTACTGGTCCTGCGCGGCCACGGCGGCCTTGCCGTCGACCCCCGGCGTGGACGGCGTGTGCTCGCCCGCGTGCGGATCGATGATCTGCATCCGCGTCACGGTGCGCACGGCTTCGCCGAAGTGCGCGTCCCAGATCGGCGTGCTCGTCATGCAGCCGCTCAACGAGCCGCCCAGGGTTGCGTAGAGCGCCAGCAGCAACGCCGCGCGGCGAGTCGTCGCAAGATGCGTCACAAGATGTTCGAGTTTCATGAGAGTCCCCTTCGCAGCGCGTTACTGGTTGGCCGGATCGGTTTTGGCGAGCGCGGGCCCGTCGCCGCCGGCGGCGTGGGCCGTGGTACCGCCCGCTTGCGCCGCCACCGTCGCGGTCCGGTCGTCCGACAGTGCCGCCGATGGCGCGGGCCGGTCCGCCTGCGTATCGCGCGGCAGCAAGGCCGCCGGTGCGGTCGTCGCCCCTTGCGCCGGAGCGGGGGCCGGTGCCGCCGGTTGCATTTGCGCCGCCGGTTGCGCTTGCGGCTCGGCTTGCGGCGCTGCCGGTGGCGTCCCTTGCGGCGCATTCGGGTTCGGCGTCGTTGCCGACTTGGTCTGGGCAGCCGGCCGGCGGCCTTCCATGTTGCCGGTCGCGTAGACCATCGCGTCGGACGTCTGCGCGAAGCTGTCGGTCGGCAGCGGAATGTCTCCCGGCGGCAGCGGCTTCACGAGATGCACAGTGATGATGAAGACCAGTTCGGTGCGATCCTGCTGGAACGACGTGCTGCGAAACAGCGTGCCGAGCACCGGCAATTCGCCGATGCCGGGCAGCGCTTTCAGCGCGCCGGTGACGTTGTTCTGGATCAGGCCGCCGATCGCGAAGCTCTCGCCGTCGTTCATCTGCACCGTCGTCGACGCGCGGCGTGTCGTGATGAGCGGCAGGATCGCCGTGCCGCTGGTGCCGGTCGCCGTTACGGTGACGCCGGTCGGCGACAGTTCCGACACTTCCGGCGCGACCTTCAGGTTGACGCGGCTGCCCGCGAGCACGGTCGGCGTGAACTTGAGGCCGACGCCGAACTCTTCTTCCTGCAGCGTGATCGTCGAGCCGCCCGTGCCGTTGCTTTGCGGCACCGGAATGAACACGCGTCCGCCCGCGAGGAACGAGGCTTCCTGTCCGCTCAGCGTGACGAGGTTCGGCTCGGCGAGAATCTTGCCGAGGCTATCGCTCTTCTGCGCGTCGAGCGCCAGATTGAACGGCTTGTTGTTCGCCTTGCTGAGCAGCACGCCGTTGCCGACGCCCGCGAGCAGCGAGCTCACGATCGCGCCGGTCCACGAACCGAAACCGCCCTGGATATTGACCGCCGAGCCGAGCTGGTTGAGCAGCGTCTTCGACACTTCGGCGACCTTCACTTCGAGCATCACCTGCTGCGGCGAATCGACTGTCATCATGTTGATGACTTCGGATCCCTTGCTGACGCTCGTGCTCTGCTGCGAGATCGAGCCGCCATTGCCGAAGCTCGCGGTGCTGGCCTGCTGTTGCTGCGTGGGCTGGGCGCCCGCGTAGGCGCTCGCGATGCCCATCGCCTGCTGCGCGGCCTGCGAGCTCGACACGCGGCCCGCGAGCACGAGGTTGCCGGCCGCGCTCGATACGCGAATGCCGTGCTCGTTCGGCAACAGTTGCGAGAGCGTGCGCTGCAAACCTTCCGCATCGACGCTGACGCTCACGTCGATGATCTGGCACGAGCCGCTGCGTCCCTGCACGATCATGTTGGTCGTGCCCACCGCCATGCCGACCACGTAAAGCGTGCGCGGCGAGACGAGCGTGGCCTCGGCCACCACCGGGTTGCCGAGCGTGCGATTGCGCGCCGGTTCGGCGAGCGGCACGAGAACCGATTTGCCAACGGGCACCGATACGTTCGACTCGTCGCGAATCTCGCCGGTGCAATTCGGCCCCGTGAGTTGCGCGGAAGCCACCGCCTTGCCGCTCGCCATCGCGCTCGGAATCGCCGCATTGCTGACGAGCATCGGCACGGCTCCGCGGCCGACCGGCAGCGGCGGGCTCTGCATGCCCCAGCCCGGCATCTGGCCGCCGGGCATGTTCTGCGCGGCGCAATCCTGCATGGCCGCGAGGCCGGTGCACAGCGCCGCGGCGAGCATCGTGCCGCCGAGCGCGCGACAGCGCAGGCCGCTGCCGGATAAGAAGCGTTGTTCTGTTTTCATGTTGCTGCCCCCGTCGCTCGAAGTGTGTGGATCGAGACGTTCCTGACTGCCTTTGTTATTCAGGTCGCGGCGCTTCGTCAGCCGGCGCGCCGCAGCCTCCCTAGAAACATTCGACACTGCCCGTCACGCCCGACAGCACGCCGATGCAGTTGCGCTTCGGCGCCGGACGCGCGACATAGTGCGTACGCACCGTCGGCACCGGCTCGGGCGCCGGCGCCGACGCCGGCATGTCGAGCAGCGAGAGCTTGGTCGCGCCTTCGGTGCTCGCGGTCTGCTTGTCGACCTGGTTGCGCAGCACCAGCGACAAAGTGCCGACGCTGCGCGCAAGGTCGAGCTTCTCGGCCTGCTCGGGCGTGACTTCGAGCGTCACCGCGTTGACCACCTTTGGCGCGGTGTCGTCGCGGCTTACCTGCTGCGCGACCGCCAGTACGAGGATCTTTTCGAGCACGATCTTCGAAATGCTTTGCTGCGCGTCGGCCTTGCCCGCTTCCTGCGTATTGACGATCACGTCGACGTAGTTGCCCGGCAGGGCGAAGCCCGCCACGCCGACCACGTCGTTCACGCGCACCGTGATCGCCCGATGCCCCGCGCCGATGACCGCCGACAGGCCGCCTTTCGTGCCCTGCGGCGCGAGCTTCGATTCGAGCACCGGCTCGCCGGGCGCGAGACTCGTCAACAGCACGCGCCCGTCGAGCGCCTTGCCGTCGGCGAACGCGCCGGGCGGCACGCTCGCACTGGGCCAGCTGACCATGCGGATCAGGTTCGGGTTGAGCGGCTGGCCGAGACTGATGTCGCCCGAGGCGACCGCCACCGGCGTCACCGCGCCCGAGGACGTCTGCAACAACCATCGCGACGCAAAACTCACGGCTGCGAGGCCCGCCAGCACGGCGATCGTCAGCATGACTAAAGCACGACTGTTTTTCATGGCAACACTCCTGCATGGTTCATGGAGACGCTTGGCTAGACCGCGGCCGCGAACAGCATCCCGAGGGTTCCCGCCGCAATGGCGACGCCGTATGGAATCGCACCGACCGAGATGGATTCCGCCGTATTCAGATTCGACTGCCGCAGCGACGCCAAAAACCCGCCACTCGTTAGCTGCCGCAGATTGACGAGCAGGCGCGCAAAGCGGCCTGTGTACAACGCGAACGCCAATGACCAGATGCCACCGATCAGAAACGTCGCGACCACGATGCGCCAGGTCAGCGCCGCGCCGACCCACGCACCGATCGTCAGCATCAGCTTGACGTCGCCGGCAGCCATGCCGCGCAGCAGATAGAACGGCAGCAGCAGCGCGAAACCGCAGGCGGCGCCGGCGAGCCATTCGAGCGGACCGGCGAGCGGGCCGTGAAGCCAGGTCTGCACGGCCAGCGCGGCGACGAGGCCGAGCGCAATCACGCGGTTCGGAATCCGCCGCGCCGTGATGTCCGTGCTGGCGCTCACGATCACCAGCGCGATCACGCAAAGCGGCACGGGATGCGGCGGCAAGGGCGGCAGCGTCATGATGGCCTCGCTATCGTTAGTCAGTGAGTCAACCCGTGCCGCCGATGCGGCAGGATTGGAAATGAGGAGCCCAGGTCCGTGCTGGGCAATCGCACGGCGGCGACGGACGAATCGGAGCGTTCGTCCGTCGGCACCGGGCTTATACCGACGAAGCGAGATTGCCGAAAATCGTTTTCAGGTTCGTACCGAGCGTCGTGACGCCGCCGATGATCCCGAGTGCGATCAGGCCGGCAATCAGGCCATATTCGATGGCCGTCACGCCGTCTTCGTCACGAACAAAACGGACTGCTTGAGCGATAACGTTCTTCATGATTGACTCCCTTTGGATGTCTAATTAAAAGCCCCTGGCCGGAATTGGCGCGAGGGAAAGCACTACGGGCACTGCGGAAAAAACGAACGGCAGGCTAGCTTCGCCGCCCATGCCTCGTCATTTGCGCGCTGGCACGCACAAGCGAGACACCGGGCAAGACGAACCGGGAAGAACGGGAGAATTGGAGCGCGCTGCGCGCGCCGCCGGTGCGCAGGCGCAGCCAGCGGACAAACCGATGCGCCGTGGCCGCGAGCCGCCGGTGCAGCATCGGCGCATGGCCCGTGCTGCCGTGATGGCGCTCGCTCAGTCGCGTGAGCTGGTTGTTCATACTTCCCCCGTACTGTGTATTTTTCGGTGTCGGCTCGAGGCCGGCACTCGTGCCACACCTATCGCAAGGACGGGGCCAGCTACGCACGAATGCAGCAAACATGCGGGTCCGCGCCGGATGCCGTCGCGTACGCCACCGAAATCGCGTCCTGAATGTGCTGATTCCGCAACATTTCTCGCACCGCGCCGGACACTTCGCTTTCCGCGTAGAGGCCCGTCAATTGGGGCTCGGGATTTTTTTCCTGGGACTTTCCCTGGTTCGGTAAAAACGAAATTGACCGCGAAAACGGCCCTCGCCAAAGGGAGCGTCTGTCCGAAGCGTCTCATCGACGAGACGCGTTGGTGGGCTAGCGCACATTAAGGCGGCCGATTCGGCCACTTTTTGCCGACATTGGCAGCGCACGGCGCCCACGCTCGAAAACGCGAGCTTGAAAGTAGGACCGATTTCCGCCAACAATAAGTTGACCGGTTCAGTGCAAAACGACACGTTCTTCATTCGATGTCGCACGCTGACGATTAGGAATCTGAATCAACAAACAGAAAGACCGGAAGGTCCTCGCGGCCTTATCCGGATCACACGGGGATCGGGGATCATGTACGTTTCTCAGCAATTGCGCATGCGCGGCGCCGACGACCGGGTGCGTCATTGGCTCACGCCCGAGCGCATCGTCTTTTACAGCGGCGCGATGGTCGCGGGGTATGTCGTCCTCATGTCGTTGTGGTTCTTCTGGAGCCACGGCTTCACCGATCCGGAATTCACCCGCCCCGGTTTCGATTTTTCGATTTTCTGGTCCGCGTCGTACGGACTGTTGCACGGCTCAGCGGCGCAGGTCTACGAGCATGCTTCGTTCGACCGCATCCAGCAGACGCTCTTTCCCAATATCGGTCACGGCAGCCTGATGCCGTGGCTCTACCCACCGACGTTCCTCGTACTGATCTCGCCGCTCGCGTTGCTGCCGACGCTCGTCATGTACTTCATGTTCGTCGGCCTCGGCGTGACGTTGTTTACGGCCGGCACGCTGCGCGTCTCCGGACTCGCCGACAGCTTCAGAGGCTCGCGCTTCGCATGGTTCGTCGTCGCGGCGCTGCCATGCGTGTTCGTGCCGGCCGCGTTCGGCCAGAACTCGCTGCTCACCGCGAGCTTCGCCGCGTTCGCGCTTTACCTGATGCGCCGTCATCCGCTGCGCGCGGGGCTCTGCATCGGCCTGCTGGCGATCAAGCCGCAAATGGCCGTGCTGTTTCCGCTCGTGCTGATCGCCGCGCGCGCATGGCGCACGCTGGCCGCCGCCGCGTTCAGCGCGGGGCTGTTCGGCGCGCTGAGCGTGCTCGTCTGCGGCACGCAGTCGGTGCGGCTCTTTCTCGTCAACACGGCACTCGCGCGCGAGACGCTGCTCGAACAATGCAGAGGCTATTGGCTTGCGTCGCCGACCACGTTCGCGGTACTGCGCGAAAGCGGCGTGCCGGTTGCCGTGGCCTATGCGGCGGAAGCGGGCGTTGCGCTGATCGCCGCGGCCGCCGCGTGGCGGGTATGGAGAAACACGCACGACATCCGCCTGCGCGCGGCCAGCTTCACGGTCGCCACGCTGATCGCGAATCCGTACGTGTGGCACTACGAACTGGCGTGGCTCGGTATCGCGATCGTCTGCCTGAGCGCGCTCGGTCTCGACCGAGGATGGCTGCGCGGCGAGCAAAGCGTAATCGCGCTCGCCTGGCTGCTGCCAGCCTATGAATTCTTCAACCGCACGGCCGGGATGCCGCAGTTCGGACCGATCGTTCTGCTGCTGATGCTGTTGATGATCGTGCGTCGCGTGCGCATCGAGGGGGACCGCGGCGATGACAACGCCGCCCTCGCCTACGCACCCGCGCTCAAAACAATTCGCTAAACGGGGAAACGCCATGTCAACCCACGCCAACAAACCACTGATCTCGCTCGTTGTGCCGTTCTACAACGAGCAGGCCGCCGTCGAGCGCTTCTTCGCCGCGGTCGTGCCGGTGCTCGAATCGATCGAGGGCACGCGCTTCGAGATCGTCTGCATCAACGACGGCAGCAGCGACGCCACGCTCGATCATCTGATCGCGGCAAACAGCCGCGACCGGCGCATTCGCGTGATCGACCTTACGCGCAACTTCGGCAAGGAAGCAGCGCTGACCGCCGGCATCGACGAAGCGTTCGGCGACGCGGTGATTCCGATCGACGCCGATCTGCAGGACCCGCCGAGCCTGATTCCGGTGATGGTCGAGCACTGGCGCGCAGGCGCCGAAGTGGTAGCCGCGAAGCGCACCAACCGCCTGTGCGATACGTTCGCGAAACGCACGGCGGCCGCGCTCTACTATCGCGTGCACAACGCGCTCTCGGAAGTGAAGCTGCCCGAGAACGTCGGCGATTTCCGCCTGATCGACCGCCAGGTCGTCAACGCGCTGCGCAACCTTCCCGAGCGGCGCCGCTTCATGAAGGGCCTGTTCGCGTGGGTCGGCTATCGGACTGTCATCGTCGAATACGAGCGCGAGCCGCGCAGCGCCGGACATTCGAAGTTCTCCGGCTGGCGGCTGTGGAATTTCGCGCTCGAAGGCATCACGAGTTTCAGTACCGTGCCGCTGCGCAGCTGGACGTATATCGGCCTGTCGATCGCGACGCTCGCGTTCCTCTATGGCGGCTACATCGTCGGCAATACGCTGTGGTCGGGCAACCCGGTGCCGGGCTATGCCTCGACGATCTCGCTGATGCTGTTCATGGGCGGCATCGAGCTGATCGGCATCGGCGTGATCGGCGAATATATCGGCCGCATTTACTACGAGTCGAAAGAGCGGCCCGTGTATCTCGTGCGGCGCCGCTATCAGGCGAAGAGCAAAGTCTCCGTGCTACCGACCGTGCGCCACGACGCGCGCGCGCCGCACCTCGCGCGCGTCGAGCTCATGCGCAGGCGGACCGCGCCGCGCGTGCGCGTCGCCGGTCATTGAACGAGGAGAACATCATGTCCCCGGACGCCTACCTCGAAATGGCCGCGACCGAAGCCGAGCACTGGTGGTTTCGCGCGCGGCGCGACGTGCTGCGAACGATGCTCGAACGGCTCGCGTTGCCACGCGGCGCGCGCGTGCTCGAAGTCGGCTCCGGCACCGGCGGCAACCTCGATATGCTGGCCGGCTTCGGCACCGTGAGCGGCCTCGAAATGGACCCGACCGCGCGCGCGTTGAGCGCGCGTAAAACCGGCGGCCACTTCGACATTCGCGCGAGCCGCTGTCCCGACGACGTGCCGTTCGGCCGCGAGCGCTTCGAGCTAATCTGCTTTTTCGATTGCCTCGAACACATTGCCGATGACGTCGGCGCGCTCGCAGGCATAGAGCGCCTGTTGACACCGGGCGGCCGCATCGTCGTGACGGTGCCCGCGGGTCCGGGGCTATGGAGCGCGCACGACGTATATCTGCATCATCACCGCCGCTATAGCCGCGACTCGCTGATGCGTTGCGCGGCCGACGCCGGCTATGAAATCGAGCGCATCACCTACTTCAACACGCTGCTCTATCCGCTCGCGGTGGCCGCGCGCTGGGCCGACCGGCTGCTGCGCCGCAAGCGCTCGACCGGCGACGCGATTCCGCCGCGAGTGCTCAACGATGTGCTCTATCGGATCTTCAGCGCCGAGCGGCATTGGCTCGCACATGGGCCGTTGCCTTATGGGGTGTCGTTGCTTGCGGTTTTGCGTAGGCGGGGGGATGTGGTGCGGGGATAGGTTCGAATGCGTGAAGCCGCTGTGCTTCGATCTGAGGCAAGCCACGCAAATCGACACTGACCCAGTACGTTATGCTCGCCAAGTCGTGTAGACACCGCGACTCTGGATTGGCGTCCGGAAAAGGAATAGGCGGGCAACCGCCGACTGGCGGTTTTTTTACGCCCGCATCAAGCGCTCCAATGGCCGGGCCTTGGTGGGGGAGCGCTTGCGCTCGCCGGTTTCCTATTCACCGGTACGCCAACCTTGCCATGTGCCCGGCCACCCCGATTGGCGTCGGGGAGCCGGGTATCCAACCCGAATAGGAGGTGCATCTTGCGCCAGTTCCCCACTTGCCCCGAGCAAACCCGATCCCTGTTATCGGTTACCGACACTACCATCCGGTACGAACGCGAAGCACTCGAACAGCGACGTGCCGAACTCGTTTGCGCACTCGCCGCCGCCGAACAATCCATCAAGACTTTTCTGCCGGGTTCGCTCGAACATGGCAAGGCGCATGCACGCGTGGCCCGGCTGCAAAACGAATTGAGGCTCATCAAGGGTAAATCTGGAGTCGTCAAGAAACATCACGATCTTGGCGATCTTCTTATCGCAGTATGCCGCGAGCGGGCAACGCCTTCTGAATGGAAGTGCATCGTCGCAGAGGCCAGGCGGCGGCACGGGGTTCATGAACCAGTCTACCGACAGACCGAAACGACCCAAAGTAATTCAGAATAAATTTCTACAGAGGTGCGCCGAATACCTGATTTTCCGGCGCGCCCATCTTTTCAGTCTCTCTCCCCTTCGATCTTGCAAGCTATCAAGCCGAGCGAAAAAAACGCTCGGTTCTCCAAGCATTTTCAGAATTCTCCGATTGTGTGACGGCATACGGCTCAGGCAGCGTTCTATAGGCCGTTACGTCGCTGTTTGAGCAACGACTTTCTTGCAACAAGGAGACACTCGACGGACACATCATCGAATGTCAAAAATTAATTGCTGGAGTACATGCATGAAGAGAAGCTATCTGAAAATCGGAGATAAGTCGTCTGCTGGTGGTACTGTCGTTGAGGGCATCCCGTTGATGACCCACCATGGAACAGAACTGACCTTTATTGGAGCGGCCGTGACATGCCCAGCATGTAAATCCACGGGGCAGATTGTGGCTAAAGGTCCTCGCTGGCCTGGCAACTGGATGGGCAAGCAGGCCGCACTGGAGGGTGACATCTGTTCGTGTAAGTGCCATCCCTCGCCTGTGATGCTTGCTTCTCAGTCAAACATGGCGATGAACTTCGAATCGCGCGAACTGGCGAGCATATACCTTGGATCCTCGAGCAACTCGTTGGCAGATGAAGCGACAAACGGGCATTGGATTCGCTTCGCTCTGCACGACAGAGATAGTTGTGAGGGCTTGCGCTGCCGCGCTTACTTTTCTGATGGATCGGTGGAAAACGGGGTGTTCGATTCCAAAAACAAGATCTATTTCACCAGACCCAATGCCTCGCCTTGCCAGAAGGTTGAGGTTGTGCTCGATTCCAATAAGAGTTCGGGGCAGTCGGTGATGGGTAGTTTGTTGCAGGCGATGATGGGGTGATGATATGGCTCAGAATAATGCTCAGGCTATAGTAAGCGGCTCGTTTCACACTCAACAGACTCACGACATCAGGAGCGGGATTCTGGAAGCTGCGATTGCGAACTATGAGGCAATCGCGACCACCTTTGCGGCCAATGCCGTCTCTGATGACAAGGTGCGTCAGCAGTATGTGAAACACATCGAGGAGATCTCAGACCAGGTGCGCCAGGAAGTTGCTGATGGCAGCATGACGGTAAAGGAAGGCGCCGAGTATTGCAGTGACTTGCGAGACAAGCTTTTTGTTGAGTATCGCAAGTACACTTCTGCGGTGGGTGTAGCGAAAGCGGAAAAGCTCAAGCTCACGGCAAGGGGGTTTGACTATTACCTGAACAGGTATGCCCAGGCTCAGTTCGGAAAGAATTTTGATGCTCTGACTACGAAAGAGCGCAACGCCGTCTATTACACTGTGCTCAGGAAGGCGGGTGGCGGCAATGCTGATGTCACGACCAAGGTACGCAAGCTTCGGATCAGTGCTCGGATAGCAATCCTGTTCACTGCGGTTCTGGCAACGGGTGAAATTATCGCAGCCAGAGACAGGGTTAAGGAAGTCGCTCGACAAGGCAGCATCATCGCGAGCGGCATGATTGGCGGTGGACTTGCAGGCTTTGCCGTGTCCTTCGTGTGCGGTCCTGCTGAACCCGCGTGCGCGGTGGCGCTCGTTTATATTGGCAGTAACCTCGGCGGAATGGCCGGCGAAGCCGCAAACGACATCTATCAGGAAGAACGACTCGTCTTCACACATTGGGCAACCGAATAAGCCAAGACTTCGACATGTCAACCCCCGTTTTCCTGCTGTTACTCGTGCTGATTGTGGGTTCGGCCGGCATCATCATCGTCAATCTGACAGGCGATCCCGGCATTGACTATTGGGACCTCGACGGTGAAAACGAGCCCCCTGTCTCCAGGCTCGACGTGCTCAGAAAGAAACCGGTTCTCTATGGCGCGGGTGTCGTGCTGATTGGAGCCTTCATCGCATATCTGATGCTTCGCCAGTAAGAGTCCCCCGCCTGACATCACCACGCACGTCCCTTGCGTGACTTTCCGATTCGACCGCTTGCCCACATAGCTTGTCGGGGGCAGCGCACACCATTGACCGTTAGTTGCATTAAATGAAAGCACAAACACCCCTATCTACCCTACACTCATCCAATTAAATGAGAATGATTTGCATTAACAAGAAATTTGCCCCATGATTCAACCCATGGCCATGCCACCGACAACCCACCGAATAAAACCCGACGCGCTTGCCGCGTCGGCGCCGAACCGTCGCCTGCGCGTTACGCCGGCCTGCGACGCGGCATCGTCCAACCCGGCCGGCGCGACTTTCTGGACTGCGTCCATTCAGGAGCATCGATGAACTTCCGCTCTCAATACAGCAGCCGCCCCGAACTGGTCGACGATCATCCGAACGAGACCGCCTGCGCGCCCGATCACACCGTGCTTAGCGCCGTGCGCACATGGCTGCGGCCGGCCTGCGAGTCCGTGCGCGGCAGCCGGCATTGGCACGACATCCTCAGCGACGCCGGCTTGCGCAAGGAAGGCATCGAGCATTTCGATCTGCTGATGCGCTCGCTGATGCGCGCCTCCTATCGTCCGCTCGACATGCGTTGCCGCTGCGCGACCGAACTCGGCAAGGACGAGGCCGTGATCCTGCAAGCCATCGCGCTGCTGCAAAAGACCCATAGCGGCGCCGCGTTGCGCATGCTGAACGAGTGGCTGCCCGCGCCTTCGGCCAGCGGCGTGCTGAAGCTGCTGCGCTGGTTCGCGATCGACCTGCTCGACGCCGGCGTCGAACTCGACGTGCAGGCGCGCCGCGTCACCTATATGCATTGAGGACGCGATCGATGCTCATGTCACCGGAAGCGGACCTTGCGGTTGCCGCGCGTCCGTCCATCGCACCCGCCTTCGCACCCTGTCCGCTGAGCCGCCACTTTCCGCGCCATGCCGTCATCCCGTCGGCGGGCGAACTGCTGCTGTGGCGCTTTCGTTGCGAATGGTTGCCGGTGTCCGTGCAGGAAGGCGACTCGTGGCTGTCGAAGTCGGAACGCGAGCGCGCGCGGATGCATCCGAACGCGGCGCTGCGCAAGCGCTTCATCAGCGCGCGCGTGGTGGTGCGCTGGATCGTCGCGCATCTGTTCGAGTGCAAGCCGCGCGACGTCGAATTGCATGACGACGGCGACGACAAGCTACGCGCGCATCATCCACGCGACGGGCGCGGCATCGTCGTCGATATCGTGTATGGCGGTATCTGGATCGTGATCGGCCTCGCGAAGACGGCGCTCGGCCTGAGCGTCGTGGTGCCCGCGCCTCGCCCGGCGCTCGACGCCTCGCCCGCAGGACTGCACCGGCTCGCACGCTACGCCAGCCTGCGCAGCGCACTGCGCGATACGTCGATCGTTGTCGAGCCGAATCTGCTTTCCGGCGAGACGGCGAGCGTCGCACTCGATCTCGCGCATCACGGCGAGTGGCACGTACACGATCTGCCGATGGGCGGCCAGGTGCGCGCGGCGGTCGCGGTCGCGCAACCGGTGACGAAAGCGTGGCTGATCGGCTGGCCGAAGGGAACGACGCAACCCGCCGCCTAACGCACGCTTTGCGTTAGCTTTCGAGCGCCCCCTCGCGCGCGCGGCGCATCGCTTCGAGCAACGTCGCTTCATCGCCGATATGATTCGCGAGCAGCAGAATCAGTTGCGCATTGGCCGACTGGCTCTGCGCATCGTCGAGCCCGCGATGCATGTCGATCAGCGCTTCGTAGAAGTCATCGGGGCGCGCGAGATTCGGTTGCGTATTCAGTGCCATGTCTGTCTCCCGACTCTCTCTTTAGTGTTTCTTCAGTGCGCTGCCGGTATGGCATTCGCGCTTGCACGTACATCGGCGCTCGCCTGCATGCTCCCGGCCGCGCCTTCGACGCACAGCGCACGCCTGAGCGCATGCTCGACCGCCTCGGCGTCGAGTCGCCGCCAACGCGCGCAGACGTGCTGATCCGGCCGGATCAGATAGAACGTGCCGGGCTTCGCGTCATAGCGCGTGCCGGCCAGTCCCTCGATATCGTGCACCACGCGGATATTCGCCGGCAGGTGGGTCAGCGTGAAAGCATCATCGCTCACTTCGCCCAGCATCACGATGACGAGCTTCAGCGGAATCGGCGCCGCGCGCAGTACGTTCAACGCGGTCCGCGTCGCCTGATCGACGCCATGCTGGTCGCAGAACAACATACCCGTGAATGGCTCGCCGAGTTGCCGCAGCAACCAGGCCGGCTCGCCATCCATCCGCAGCGGCGCGTCGACGCACGCGGCGCCCGGCACCAGCGCGCCCTCGAAACGGTCCTTGTCCGGCGTATTGAGCGGCGAATCGCGCAACACGGCCGGCACCGACAAACGCCCGCTATTCGTCAACTGACGCGCGAACGGATAGTGCCGCGACAGCTTCAGCACGGCATCGCGAAACACGCGGCTCACCGCGCTCTTCGGCGTGATGAAATCGGTCGAACGCGTCGAGTGGCGAATGTTTTCGTCGGCGGCGAATTCGCGTTCGCTCGCATACGTGTCGAGCAATGCATCGGGCGCCTTGCCGCCGAGCACCATTGCGAGTTTCCATGCGAGGTTCTCGGCGTCCTGCACGCCGCTATTCGCGCCGCGCGCGCCGAACGGCGACACGCCATGCGCGGAGTCGCCCGCGAACAGCACGTTGCCGTGCCGGAAGCGCTCCATGCGCGTACACGAAAACGTATAGACGCTGACCCACTCGAGTTCGAACTTCGCATCGGCGCCGAGCAATGCGCGCACGCGCGGCATCACGCGTTCGGGTGTTTTTTCGAGCGCGGGATCGGCGTCCCAGCCAAGCTGAAAATCGATGCGCCATACGTTGTCCGGCTGCCGATGCAACAGCACCGACTGATTCGGATGAAACGGCGGATCAAACCAGAACCAGCGCTCGATCGGAAACTCCGCTTCCATTTTCACGTCGGCGATCAGGAAGCGGTCGCGGAACGTAACGCCTTTACTGTCGAGTCCCATCATGTTGCGCAGCGGACTGCGCGAGCCATCGGCAGCAATCACATAGCGGCCACGCAGCGCATAGATGCCGTCCGGCGTTTCGACGCTCAGCGTGACGCTCGCGTCGCACGCGCCCGGCGTGCCGTGCTGCTGCACGCCGACCACCTTGCTCTTCCAGCGAATCTCGAGATTCGCGAGTTCCCGCGCACGTTCGAGCAGAAAGCCTTCGACGTAGTACTGCTGCAGATTGATGAACGCGGGCCGGTGATGCCCCGCTTCCGGTTGCAGGTTGAATGTGTAGACGAGTTCGCTCTTCAGAAACACCTTGCCGACGTTCCAGCTGATGCCCTTGTCGACCATCCTCTGCCCGCAGCCGAGGCGGTCGAAAATATCGAGCGAGCGCTTCGAGAAACAGATCGCCCGCGATCCTCTGGATAGCGAACAATCGTCGTCGACGAGTACCACCGGCACGCCCTGCTGCGCGAGATCGATCGCGGTGGCCAAGCCCACCGGTCCCGCGCCGACCACGATCACCGGATAGGCCGCCGGCTCCTCTGCACCTGGCATGCGCTGCTCGCGGCACGGCCGATATTCGAACGACAGCGCCTGATAATCGATGCTCATCTCGTGTCTCCGTCCCGCCGCGCTCTATGGCGCGGCTTCGCGTGTACTTCCGCGCCGGTCTGCTTCCGCGCCAGGCTCTCTGCTTCGGTGTTTCTGCTTCTGCGCTCCTGCGCTATCAGACTTGCAGCGCGGCCCACATCTCCTTGTCGCGCTGCGCGGTCCAGATGCGCGGATGCGCGATGCCGCTCGCTTCGTCGAACGCGCGCGACACGTCGAACGGCAGACAATGCTCGTAGATGAAGACGTGGCCGAACTTCAGGTCCATCGCCTCGCGCGTATGCGCCATCGCGGCCTTCAGGTCGAGCTTTCGCGCGACCGCTTCACGGCCCGTCTGCAATAGCGTCGTGACGAAATCCTTCGTGTAATCGAGGCCCTTGTCGACGTCGGCCGGCGTGGTCAGCGCGGGGCCGCGGCCCGGCACGAGCTTGTCGGCCTGCAGCGCGCGCAACGCTTCGAGCGTGGCCGGCCACTGTTCGAGCTGCGCGTCGCCGCAATAGCAGGCCGCTTCGTATTCGACGAGATCGCCGGAAAACAGCACCTTCTGCGACGGCAGCCACACGATCGTGTCGCCCTTCGTATGACCGGCGCCCAGATGCGCGATGCGCACTTCGAGCTTGCCGAGAAACAGCGTGATTTCCCGCTCGAACACGAGCGTCGGCCACGTGAGTCCCGGCACCGTTTCGACGCCGGCAAAGAGGCGCGGAAAGCGCTCGATCTCCGACTTCATGTCCGCTTCGCCGCGCTCGACGATCATCTCGTACGTGCCGCGGCTCGCGATGATCTGCTGCGCGCCCTCGGCGAAATACGCGGACGCGCCGAGCACGCGCACCGCATGGTAATGCGACAGCACGACGTATTTGATCGGCTTGTCGGTGACGCTGCGAATCCTTGCGATCAGGTCCTGCGCCATGGCGGGCGTCGCAGTGGTGTCGACGATCAGCACGCCGTCGTCGCCGATGACGACGCCCGAGTTCGGATCGCCCTCGGCGGTGTACGCATAGGCGTTCTCGGACAGTTGGGTCCACGTGACTTTCTTCGCTTCGAGATCGGCCTGCGATGCAAATGCCTTTGCCATGCTTGTCTCCGTCGGGGATGGGGGCGAGGCGAGACGGCGTGGCGCATCGGCAGGAAGACCGAAGGGCCAGCGGGATTGGAAGCTTGTCTCGCCCCGCTTTGTGTTCGGTCATTGCGCCGGTGTGTCGGGGTGAATGCATGGTATGGTCGTCACGTTTTATTTGTCAATAGCTAAAAGTATCGCTATACGCAAACCAACGGCGACGCGCAGAATCCATGTGCAAGCAAACAGCATTCGCAAATTACCAGCACTGCAGAGGTTGATGAAATGACCCAACGCCTTCGTGCCACCGTGATTTTTTATAACGAGGAAACGCAACAGCTCCAGCTGTGTACCGTGTACCGGGACGAAATCCAGGGAGCCATCGACCGGCAGATCGCGCGCGGATCGGCAATGAATGTGCCGCTTGGCTCCGACGACCCGACTGCTCCGCTGACCGACGAAACCTTACGGCAGATTGGCGGCATGGCCGTCCTCAACCAGGCTTCGGTACATCCCGAGTTGCGCGGCCGCTTGCAGGTCTCGCTCGAACACCCGGTCGACTGGGCTCCTGGAAAGCCGCCTATCGGGTAGCTCTTGCCCGGCGCGGTCTTGGGAGAAGGCAATCCTTCGATTAACATGAAGCGCTTTTTACGGACGAACGCGAATGTGAGCAAAGCGACGAAATCGGCGGCAAGCGCGAACGGTACGGCGATTACAAGCCGCGCGAGGAGCAAAGGCTCACGCCTGAGCAGCGGCAGCACTGACAGCGCCGACAATGCGCCCCCGGAAACCGCCAAACCGCAACGCGGCATTCAAAGCGTCGAAGTGAGCGGCCGCGTGCTGCTCGCGCTCGCTGGCGCTCGCGTTCCGCTTGCGCTGTCCGATCTCGCGAGTGCCGCGCAGATCGCGCCAGGCCAGGCACATGCCTACCTCGTGAGCCTGAGCCGCCTGGGACTCATCAAGCGCGACGAACTGTCGGGCCGTTACGAGCCTGGGCCGCTCGCGCTGCGGCTCGGTCTGCTGCGGCTCGAAAACCAGCCCGCATTCCGCGCCGCCGTGCCGCGCGTCGCGGCGCTCGCCGAGGCGATCGGCTTTAGCGTCGCGATCTGCATTGCCGCGCCGCAGGGGCCGACCATCGTCCGCTACGAGCATGCGGGGTTCCCGCTGCACGTCAATCTGCATATCGGCACCGTGATGTCGTTGCCGGCGACCTCGACGGGACGCGTGTTTTGCGCGTATCTGCCGCGCGAGACGCTCGACGCGATGTGGGCGAATCAGTCCGGCGCAGCCGAGCGCGCGATGACGACACCCGCCGGACGCGCCGCGTTCGAGACGACGCTCGAACGCATTCGCGCGCGCGGGCTCGAGAGCAGTGTCGACGCGCCGAGTCCCGGCATCAGCAGTCTGAGTGCGCCGGTGCTCGACGGCGAAGGCCGCCTTCTACTCGCGCTGACGGTAATCGGCTCGACCGGCGCGATCGACGTGGCTGCCGACGGCCCGCTTGCGCATGCGTTGCTCGCCACGGCGAGCGAGATCGGCGCCGAACTCGCGGTGTCTTCTTCCGCGTCTTCGACATTGGCACTCGCCTCATCCCTATAGCCCGCTTTCCATCGTGACCGATTCCGCCCCGCTCTCTCCCGACGCCGCCGACGCCAAACCGCAGCGCGGCATTCAAGCGCTCGACAACACCGGCGACCTGCTGAACGCACTCGCCACCGCCGCGCGGCCGCTGAGTCTGCGCGATCTCGCAGCCGCGGCCGGCATGCCGCCCGCGAAAGCGTTTCCGCATCTCGTGAGTCTGCTGAAAATCGGTCTGCTGAGCCGCGATGCGGCGGGCTGCTTCGAGGCCGGACCGCTTGCGCTCGAACTGGGTTTGATCGGCTTGCAGCGCCTCTCGCCGACGCGCGAGGCCGAGCCCGAAGTCATCGATCTTGCGGCCTCGACCGGCATGAGCGTCGCGATGGCGGTGCTCGGACCGCTCGGGCCGACCGTCGTGCGCCTCGAAGAAGCGGCACGGCCATTGCATGTGAGCTTGCGGGTCGGCACGGTGATGTCGCTCGTCAATACCGCGATTGGCCGCGTGTTTGCTGCGTATGTCGCCGACGACGTGCGCGTGGGTCTGCTCGCCCAGGATCATCTGCGGCTCGCAGGCGCGAGCGCAACGGCTATCGCCACGCAAAAAAGCCGCTACGCGCAACGTCTCGCGCAGATTCGCTCGCATGGCATCGATACCGCATTGAGCCGTCCGGTGCCTGGCATCGACACGCTCGCCGCGCCCGTGCTCGATCACACGGGCAGCATCTGCGTCGTGCTTGCGGTAATGGGGACAAGCGGCAGCTTCGATTGCGAACCGTCGGGCCAGCCTGCGCGGATCTTGCGCGCCGCCACACTGCGATTGTCGCGACGGTTCGGGTGGATGGCAGCGAACGATGCGGAAAGTGGGGGGACGTAGGCGCTTTTCCGCCAAGCGACACCTACCCCGCCCCCTCCGGCTCATGCGACCCGAGCCTCGCCTTCGCATGGCGCATCTTTTCGAGCGTCTGCGGACCGGCCTTCAAGGCGACGCCGATCGCCAGCGCATCCATGATGCACAACTGCACGAGCCGCGACACGCCTGGCGTATTCGGATCGATCGGGCTCGGCACGCGCAGCAGCAGTGGAATATCGACGAGCCAGGCAAGCCGCGAACCGACGTTGGTCAGCGCGATTGTCGTCGCGCCGCGCTCCTTCGCGATCTGGATGCTCTCGTTCACCTCGACGCTGCGCCCCGAATGCGAGATCGCGAACGCCACGTCGCCGGGTTCCATCAGGCCCGCGTAAAGCCGCTGCAAATGACCGTCGGTAAACGACGCCGCGGCGATGTCGATACGCAGAAAGCGCAGCGCCGCGTCCTGCGCGACGAGCCCCGAGCCCGAACCCACGCCGAAGAAAAACACGCGCCGCGCGCTCGATAGCGCGGCAATCGCGCTTTCGACCACGGCCGGATCGAGCGCGCCACGCGCGTGCGTGATGCCATCGATCGCCGCCTCGCCGACCTTGTCCATCAGGGTCTGCACGTCGTCGTCGCGCGCGACCGTGGCCGACGCGTACGGCAGTCCGCCCGCCACGCTCTGCGCGAGCTGCATCTTGAAGTCGCGCAGACCATGCGCGCCGATCGCGCGGCAAAAACGCGTGACGGAAGGCTCGGACACGTCGGCGCGTTGCGCGAGTTCGGTAATGCTCGCGCGCATCGCGAAGTCGACGTCGGCGAGCACCATCTCGGCGACCTTGCGCTCGGCGGGCCGCAGACTCGCAAGCGCGCCGCGGATATGGGGAATCAAGTTCGCTGCGGACACCCGGTGTTCCTTAGGGTCTGTTACAGAGGGACCCGCGTCGCTCGCGGCTGGTTCGGCTCGAATGAGCCCCGAGCGGCAACACGCGGTTCAGACCAGCCTGCGTCCACTCTCCGTATCGAACAGATGAATGCATTCGGCCGGCAAGCGCAGTGCGACTCGCTGGCCGGGCTCGATCCTCGAGCGCTCGCGCGTCGTCACGCACCATGTGACGACGCCAATTTTCCCATACAGATGCGTCTCGGCGCCGGTCGGCTCGATCACTTCGACGTCGAGCTCGGCATCGGGCGTTTGCGTCGCGATTTCGATGTGCTCGGGCCGCACGCCGAGCGTGACCTTCGCGCCAACCACCGCCGAGGCCGGCGCGCCGTCGAGCGCGACCTCGCCGCCGTCCGCGAGTTTCAGCGCAAGACCCGCGCCTTGCGTGCGATTGACGATCACGCCCTCGGCAAAATTCATCGACGGCGAACCGAGAAAGCTCGCGACGAACAGATTCGCGGGCCGGTCGTACAGTTCGAGCGGCATGCCGATCTGCTCGATGCGCCCCGCGTTCATCACGACGATGCGATCGGCCATCGTCATCGCCTCGATCTGATCGTGCGTGACGTAGATCACCGTATTCTTCAGCCGCTGATGCAGCGCCTTGATTTCGGTGCGCATCTGCACGCGCAGTTTCGCGTCGAGATTCGACAGCGGTTCGTCGAACAGGAACAGCGACGGCTCGCGCACCACCGCGCGGCCCATCGCCACGCGTTGCCGCTGGCCGCCCGACAGCGCGCGCGGCAAGCGGTCCAGATAGCCGCTGAGATTCAGCATCTTCGCGGCGGCGTCGATGCGCGGCTTGAATCTCGCCGAGGATTCCTTACGAATCCGCGGACCGAATGCGATGTTGTCGTAGACCGACAGATGCGGATAGAGCGCATAGCTCTGGAACACCATCGAGATATTGCGCTGCTGCGGCGCGAGCGTATTCGCACGCGTGCCGCCGATCATCAGATCGCCGCCGCTGATCTCTTCGAGCCCCGCCACCATCCGCATCAGCGTGCTCTTGCCGCAGCCCGACGGACCGACCAGCACGACGAACTCGCCGTCGTCGATGTCGAGATCGATGCCGTGCACGACCTGCGTGTCGCCATAGCGCTTGAAGATGCCGCTCAGTTGCACTGCTGCCATGCTGTCCTCATTGTCTTGCTGCGTGTTGTCTTGCCTGCGTCGTTACCCATGCGCTCAAGGCGCCGGCTCAAAACGATTCGAGCGTCAGTTCCTCGGCCATCAAACGGTTGCCCGCCATCAACCCGCCGTCCACCGGCAGCGCGACGCCGGTAATCACGCGCGCCATCGGCGAGGCGAGAAACAGCACCGCGTCGGCAATATCGTCGGGCGTCGCGAAGTCGCGCAACGGGTACCACTTTTTCAGGTCCTCGAACACCTGCGGGTTTTTATCGACCCGCGCCTGCCACGCCTGCGTCTTCACCGTGCCCGGACACACGATGTTCGCGCGAATGCCGTAGCGGCCCAGTTCGATGGCGAGTGCTTTCGTATAACTGACGAGCCCGGCCTTCGCCGCGCTATACGCGGGATGGCCAAGCGCCGCGAGTCCGTTCACCGAGCCGATCAGCACGAGCGCGCCGCGTTGCCGCTCGATCATCGAGGCACGCACCGCTTCCACCGTGTGATACGTGCCGTTCAGATTCAGATGCACGTCGCGCTGCCAGCTCGCGGCATCGGTCGTCGCGAGCGTCGTGCCGAGCGCCGCGCCCGCGTTCGCGACCAGCACGTCGACTGGCCCACGCGTCGCGACCGCCGCGGCCACCGCCTGCTGCACCGCAGCGGCGTCGCCGAGATCGACCGCGACCGGCGTGACGTTGTCCTTGCCGAGTTGCGCGCTCAGCGCTTGCAGCGCGGCCGCGTCGATGTCGAGCGCGAGCACCGTGTCGCCCTCCGCCACGAAGCGCCTGCACAACACGCTGCCGATCCCGCCGCACGCCCCTGTCACCAACACCACACGATTCATCTCGACCTCACTCGTCCACGCCCCGCCCGTGCCACCCGAGCCGCGGACCACTCTGTAAATTTCCTACAAGCCTGATGCGAGCCACGCTCGTGGTGATCCCGAAGAATGGGTTTTCGTGTCATCACGCAATGCAGAATACCCCATGCTTTACAGCATCTTATGCACAAACCCGGGGTAAAAGAAATATCGCAGACCCTACGTGACAAGCCATTTTTCGTCATGTAGGATTTTTTCAAACAATCAACCCAAGGCGGCCGGCGACGGCGGCAAACCACCCACAGGAGAGAGAAATGTCGTTGCATGCCCGTGCTTCCCTCGCGCTAGGCAAAGTCGCCGTGGCGCTCGCGTTTGCAGGTATCGCCGTGGCGGCCCACGCCGACACGGTCCGCGTGACCGTCGCTCACTACAGCGATGCCACCGCGCCGTACTTCAAGAAAATGGCGCGCAACTTCGAGAAGGCCAACCCCGGCACGACCATCAAGATCGAAGACGTGAACTGGGACACGCTGCAACAGAAGCTGCAAACGGACATTTCCGGCGGCGCCAACGCCGACCTCGCGATCGTCGGCACGCGCTGGCTGCTCGACTTCGTGAAGGACGACGTGGCCGAGCCGCTCGACGGCTACATGGACGCGAACTTCAAGAACCGCTTCATCGGGCCGTTCCTGGCTCCTGGCCAGATCAACGGCAAGACCTACGGCCTGCCGATTGCCGCTTCGGCTCGCGCGCTCTACTACAACAAGGACCTGCTCGCGAAGGTCGGCTATCCCGACGGCCCGAAGAGCTGGAGCGACGTGATCGACGCGTCGAAGAAACTGAAGGCGCAAGGCATTGCCGGCTTCGGTCTGCAAGGCAAGGAAATCGAAACCGACGTCTACTATTACTACGCGCTGTGGACCAACGGCGGCGACGTGGTCGGCAAGGACGGCAAGGCCGCGTTCAATTCGCCGGCCGGCATCAAGGCCGCCACGCTCTACAAGACGATGATCGACCAGGGGCTCACGCAACCGGGCGTGACCGGCTATAGCCGCGAAGACGTGCAGAACCTCTTCAAGCAGGGCCGCGTCGCGATGGCGATCTCGGCGCCGTTCCTCGCCAAGCAGATCAAGAAGGAAGCGCCGAACCTCAAGTACGGCATCGATCCGGTGCCGATGGGCACGACGCACGCGACATACGCGGTCACCGATTCGATCGTGATGTTCAAGAACTCGAAAGTGAAGAAGAGCGCGTGGAAGTTCCTCGACTATCTGTTCACGAAGGAACCGCGCGTCGAGTTCACGACGACCGAGGGCTTCCTGCCGACCACGAAGGCCGAAGCAGCGGACCCGGCATTCAACGATCCGGATACCAAAGCATTTGTCGCGTTGCTGCCGACCGCTCACTTCGCGCCGACCGTAACGGGTTGGGAAGACACCGCGAAGGCCGTGACCGACGCGATGCAGTCGATCTACCTCGGCAAGGCGCAACCGGCCGACGCGCTGAACGCCGCGGCGGCGCAGGCGAACAAGTCGCTTGGTCACTGAGGCACCGTCGTTCGGAATAATCGGGCGTTGACGGGTAGAATCCGGAACGCGCGCCGCCGTTGCCACGACGGCGCGCGAGTCCGCTTCGGCACGGCTTCACCCAACAGTCCGATTACTTGACGCACTCTCCGGCCCATTCCGTCGCGCCCGCCGTGTAACGCGGGCGCGTCTTACGATCGAGCACGCATGAGCCGTTCCGTTTCTCCGCGCGCGCACGCGCCCTGGTTGCTGATCGCGCCGAGCCTCGTGCTCGCGCTGTTCATCATCAGCTACCCGATTTTCAACATCGTGTGGCAATCGCTGCACGAGGTGTCGCGCTTCGGCGCGATTCGCGACTTCACCGGTCTGCAGAATTTCATCAACGTGTTCCAGGACCCGGTGTTTCTTTCTTCCGTGCGCCGCACGATTGTCTGGACCGTGTGCGTGGTGGGCGGCACCGTCGCGATCTCGGTGCCGGTCGCGCTGATTCTGAATCAGGACTTCCACGGCCGCGGCATCGCCCGCACGATCGTGATGCTGCCGTGGTCCGTCTCGCTGACGATGACCGCCGTCGTATGGCGCTGGGCCTTCAACGACGACTACGGCATGGTCAACGTCACGCTGCAGCGGCTCGGTTTGATCGGCGGCCCGATACATTGGCTCGCCACGCCCGAGCTCGCATTTCCTGTAGAAATCGCGGTCGGCATTCTCGTGTCGATTCCGTTTACGGTGACGATCTTCCTCGGCGGCCTCTCCTCGGTGCCGGGCGATATCTACGAAGCCGCGCGCATCGACGGCGCGAGCGCATGGCAGCAGTTCCGCCTGTTGACGATGCCGCTCCTGCGCCCATTCATCAACATGGCGATCCTGCTGAACGTGATCTACGTGTTCAACTCGTTTCCGATCATCTGGGTCATGACCCAGGGCGGCCCCGACAACGGCACGCACATTCTCGTCACGTACCTGTACGAACTGGGGTTCCGGCTCGGACGCCCCGGCGAGGCCGCCGCCGTGTCGCTCATCATGCTCGTCATGCTGTTCGTGTTCTCGATTGCCTATCTGCGTCTGCAACGCGCGAAAGAAGGAGCGCCGTCATGAGTCTCAGTGCCCGGACAAAGCGCTCGCTGTGGTGCTGGCTCGCGCTCTCGCCGCTCGTGATCGTCGTGCTGTTTCCGTTCGCGGTGATGTTCTTCACCGCCGTAAAACCGGCTTCGGAGATCTTCGTGTACCCGGCGCGCTGGCTGCCGGTGCACTGGCAGTGGCGCAATTTCGTCGACATGTGGGAAGCGGCCAACTTCGGCGTCGCGCTGCGCAACAGCACGATCATCAGTTTGCTGTCGACCTCGCTCGCACTCGCGGTGAGCCTGCCCGCCGCTTACGCGCTCGCGCGTTTTCCGTTTCGCGGACGCGGCCTGTACCGCCAGTTCCTGCTCGTCACGCAGATGCTCTCGCCGATCCTGCTCGTGGTCGGCCTGTTCCGCCTTGCCGCAATGATTCCGTGGGGCGACGGCAATCTGGTCGATTCGAAGATCGGCGTGATCGTGTCGTATGCGGCGTTCAATATCGCGTTCGCGGTGTGGATGCTGTCGTCGTACTTTCAGACCGTGCCGCAGGACCTGGAAGAATCGGCATGGCTCGAAGGATGCAGCCGCACCCGCGCGGTATTCAAGGTGTTTCTGCCGCTGGCGGTGCCGGCCATCGTCGTGACCGCGATCTTCACGTTCATCAATGCATGGAACGAGTTCGCGGTGGTCTATACGCTGATCCGCTCACCGGAGAACAAGACGCTGACCGTGCAGGTGACCGATATGGTCGCGGGCAAGTACGTCGTCGAATGGCATCTCGTGATGGCGGCAACCTTGTGCGCGACCTTGCCGGTGTCGGTCGTGTTCGCGTGGTTGCAGCGCTATCTCGTGAAGGGGCTGGCGCTGGGCGCAGTGAAGTAGCGCTGATGGGGTAGCGACGAGATAGACCTCGCGCTGCCGCACGTGTTGCGGCGCAGGCAACTCGTGCGGCTGATTCGTCTGGCTTGCGCGCTGCGCGTCAGTCGACGCCGCGCACGATGCGCAAATCGCGCTCGACGCCATCGCCCAATGCGGCCAGCGCCTTCTTGTACTCCTCGCTGTCGTAAGCGGCGACGGCCTGCTCGTACGTCGGGAATTCGATCACGACCGTGCGCTCCGTGAGGCCTTGCTCGCGCGCCTCGTCCGCCACCCCACGCACGAGAAACTTGCCGCCTGCCGCGGCCACCGCGGCCGGGGCCAATTGCGCGTAGGCGGCCAGTTTCTGCGGGTCGTTCGTTTTGCGGTACGACGACACCCAATAACCCTTGCTCATTCGAATCTCCTTGTGTGATGGTTCAAAGCAGTCGCGGTGCTACATAGTAGCAAAGAGCCGCCGCGAAGCCATGACGTCGTCGCACATGAACGCTCACAACCCAAGCCCTCTCCTCATGCAACACAAGACGCCTTAGCTATTAAGCGTTTTGTGCACTACGATTGCCTTTGCACACTTCGGGTGCGAGTCGGCCCAGGTCGAACGGACAATCAAGGAGACGATGAATGAGCGAGCAATATGGCATGTTCTGTCCATGCTGCGGCATCGCGGAGCATCGGGCAATGAGCCGCAGGACTTTCATGAGCCTAATTGCCGGCAGTGCCGCGGGGCTCGCCATGCCCTCGGTATTTGCGGACACACCAACCGTTCCTTCCATCGCCTACGACTCGATTGCCAATCCCGTACGCCTGCCGGCCGACATGTATTTCGGCGAATGCTCGGGCGTCGCGCTCAATTCGCGCGGACACATCTTCGTGCTGTCGCGCGGCAACAGCACGGGCCCCGCCTATGGCGCGGCCGCGGCTCAACTGCTCGAATTCGCGCCCGACGGACGCTTCGTGCGCGAGATCGGCCATAACCTCTATGCGTGGTCGTTCGCGCATTCGGTCAAGGTTGACCGGCACGACAACATCTGGGTCACGGACAAAGGCTCCGACATGGTGATCAAGTTCACGCCGGACGGACGCGTTGCCATGGTGTTCGGCCGCAAGCAGGAAGCGTCGGACGAGGACACCGCGCCGCTCAAGCATCCGAATCCGCCGCTGCCGGCCGAGCCCGGACGCTTTCGCCAGGTAACCGACGTCGCGTGGGACAAAGCGGGCAACGCCTATATCAGCGACGGCTATATCAACTCGCGCGTCGCCAAGGTCGATCGCGACGGCAACTGGCTCAAGTCGTGGGGCGATCGCGGCACGGGTCCGGGGCAATTCCATACGCCGCACAGTATTGCCGTCGACGCAAACGACCACGTCTATGTGGCCGATCGCAGCAACCGGCGCATTCAGGTGTTCGATACCGAAGGCACGTTCCTGCGCCAGTTCACGATCGACGTGCCGGTGCCGCCGGATGCACGCCCCGCGATCGGCAACATGCCGAGCGAAGCCGACATCGCCGCGGGCACGTTCGCACCGGGCTCGCCGTGGGCCATCTGCATCTCGCCGGGGCCTCACCAGGTACTCTATAGCGCCGATGCGTTTCCCGGCCGCATCTACAAGTTGACGCTCGACGGCAAGGTACTCGGCGTGCTCGGCCAATCGGGCAAGCAGCCGAAGCAGTTCGGCTGGATTCATCAGATGGCATGTCCCGCCGAGAACACGCTATTCGTCGCGGAGCTATTGAACTGGCGGATTCAGAAGCTGATCTTGCATGCGTGATGGAAGCTGAAGGGCGCTGAATGACGTTGCGAGGTTTTTATCGCAACGTCATGCAGCGCCGCCCGGCGATTCAGCACCTTGCCGATTTCGCCGGGCCGGAAGCATGCGTCGCGAGGCGGGACCTGCCGCGCGAAAACGCGAGGCCAGCGTATCAGTCGTAACGGCGGCGCTTGTGATGACGCTTGCCCGAATGGTAGCCGCGCGAATAATCGCGCTCGTAGGAGTTCGAGCGCGAGATATTGCCACCGAGCGCCGAACCTGCACCGCCACCGACCGCCGCGCCGATCAGTCCACCGCCGCGGCCGCCCATTGCGTTGCCGGCCGCGGTGCCCGCACCGCCGCCCAGCGCGCCGCCGATAATCGCGCCCGTGCGCTCGCGGCGATTCGACGTTACGGCGCCACCGGCACCGCCGCCGACCGCGCCACCGATCACCGCGCCCGTGCTGCCGCCCACTGCGCCGCCAAGTGCGGCACCGGCCACACCGCCCAGCGCGCCGCCGAGCATGTTGTTCATATCGCCGGCCATGACCGGCAACGACGCTGCGGCGCTCAAGGCGGCCACGGCAACCATCTGGATGATTCTCTTCGACATAGCAGGTCTTTTGTTTTGATGAGACGGTGCCGAGTATAACGGCGCATTCGAAAGGCTTTTGTAACCACATAGCCGAGCGCCAGTAAGACGTGTAACAAAATGAATTCGCGTTTTTGCAGGGCATGCGCTGAACGCGAAAAAACAAGGGCCGCTCGAAATAAGCGGCCCTTGCTGCTGCGGGATTGCTACGGATTACCGAACGATATGCGCTTTCTTATTTGTGCCGTTTCTTCTTCAGCTCGATCGTTTCGAACAGTTCGTAGTCGGCGGTCGGCGTTTGATCCGCGCCGGGCGCATGGTAGTAGTTCATCGTAATCGTGGTCTCCCCGCCATGCTCGCCCGGATCGTAATCGAACACCGCGATACCGTAGCCGGTGCCGGTGTCGCGCTGCGCGGACCAGATCGCGTCTTCGACCGCATCCGCGTTGGCGCGCACGAACGCGCCCGTTGTCGTCGTCGACGGAGCCGGGCGATTCGGCTTCGTGAAAATGCGCGCTTGCGGCAGACCCGTGCCGGCATCGACGCCATACACGTCGAGCGGCGCGCTCGTGCCGCCACCGCCGAGAATCAGGTGAATCGTGCCGTGGCTCGTATCGAACGTCGACTCGCCATGCGAAACCGCCGACATGACCGGCTTCGGCTGCAACGTATCGACCGGCCGGCCCGTCGCGATGTCGGTGCCCTTGTGGTGATTGCAACCGCGCACCGGATAACTGCGCTCGTAGTCGTGATCGTGGCCGCACAGCACGAGGTCCACGCCATAGCGATCGAAGAGCGGTAGCCACGCTTCGCGAATGCCCTTGTCCGAGCCGTTGCCGGTCTTCGACGAACTGAGCGCGTCCTGATGCATCTGCACGACGATCCAGTCGATGTCGCCGTCATGTGCGGCGCGCTGCAAGACGTTTTCGAGCCAGCGTGTCTGCTCGCCGTTGCTATAGCCGCGCACGTAGAGCGAGGTGCCGGCCGGAATCGGCGGATTGCCGGTGCTCGCCACCGGCGTCAATGGCGTGGGCCCCGCAACGAATGCCGCGCCATCCTGATAGATGACGTCGTCCGCGTCGAGCGAAACGAACAGCACCGCGCCGACGCGAAAGCTGTACCAGCGGCCCTGAAAACGCGTGTGATTGTCGGGCAGCGTATAGCGCGACAGATACGACGCCTGCCCCTGCTCGCCGTTGTTGAATTCGAGTTCGTGATTGCCGGGGCACGGCATCCACGGCCGGTTCGACGCGGACGTCTGTGCATTGTTGCCGAAGTCGCGCCACACCTCGGGCTGCTGCATCGGATTCAGGTTCGCGTAGCAGAGGTCGCCGTTGAGCAGGTGAAACAGCGGCTGAAAGCGCTCGACGGCCTGCACCGCGAAGCGGCTTTGCGGCGACGACAATACCCAGTTCGTATTCGGCGTCGCGAGATCGCCGTAACTGGTCCAGCGAAACGGCGTGCGGCCATGCGGCGCGGTGCGGAAACTCGCGCTAAAGGGCTGCGACGCATTGCTGTCGTTGTCGGCCGTCACTTCGTACTGGTAATGCGTATCGGCCTTCAGATCGCGCAGGCGGGCGTGATAGCTGAAGACGACCTCGCCGTTGATGCCGTCGGTATAGGTGCTCTGCACCGCATGCACGGTGTGCCGTTGCCGGTCCGCGCCGTTCAGCCCGCTCAGGCGCACCTGCGGATTGCTTGCGACCGCGAGCGACGACCACGACACCGTGACTTCGCTCGTCGGGTCGTTGCCCCAGGTCAGATGCACCTGCTCGGGTGTGCCGTCGGGTGCGGTACCGTTTGCGCCGCGCGCCGCCGACGAAAGCGCGCCCGCGGCGGTTGCGAGACTCGATGCGCCGGCGAACTTCAGGAATCCTCGACGCGAAACGATCGATGCGCCCTGCTCGTCGGCGGGCGCTGCCTTGACGATTTTCTTGTTCGACATGTCCGGTGTTGTTGTGAGGTGGTGGAAGAATGCCAGCGCAAAACAACGCACCGCGGTGCGAGCGCGGACGCATGTGACGAACCATCGTAGCGGCGTAGCGATGACAGCCCGATGAAAACATCGGACCGGAAAAACGAAGGAATGGAAGAATCGGATTGCGAAACGAAAGCTCGTTTCGATATCAATGAAGGCGTTCTGAAAAATTCGTAACGGCCGGGCGACCGTTAAATCAGACTAGCTTAATCAGCGTGGGGTTGCCGGCGCACGATGCAACCAGACGACCTGCATGCAGCCGGCAACCGTGAATTCGCTCAGGTCTGCGAACTCGTATCGTCGGAAGCCTGAGCGTTGCTGGCGTCGTCCTGCTTCTCGTCTTCTTTCTTCTCGACCAGCGATTCCAGCTTGCCGGCGCCTTCAAAACCAGCGACAGCGGCAATGCCTTTCGTCAGCAGACCCGCTTCCGGATCGACTTTCTCCGCTGCTTCGACGGCGGCAACCGCACCTGCAATCTTGCCTACTTCGTCCAGAAGTCCCATGTCGCGCTCCCACAAAAGTTGGTGAAACTGCATCGTCTCACGAAGCTCGCGTGCTGTCGTCAAATGTTAAGCGGCTTGACGGTGACGGGACTGTACCGATGTAACACAATCGTCAGCTTGAGGGCGGCTGCGGATTGTTCGCAGGATTCGTGTCGAAGCACGAAACGCGCACGATGCGGCTCCCGTCGACGAGCTTCGACAACTCGCCTTCGAGCGCGTCTGTCACAGCCTGGTCGTAGACTTCCTCGCCGTTGACATACAGCGTGAACGATTGCAGATACTTCGCTTTTTTCTCGGGGTTCTCTATCGTCTGCCGGGTCCATTGATAAAGCGGATAGTGCTCGATGCCGATTCTTTCCGCTTCGCTCACGTAGTCGGCGAATGCATCGAACTGGCACTTCAGCGTCGCGTTGTGCGTGCGCAGAACGTCACGCAGCGCCGGCCACGATGCGCTGGACGGATCGGCGCGCAACGCCTCTGCCCATTCGCGCGACGCGGTAATTCTGAGCTGGAATTGCAATGGAGAAGACATGTCGATTTCCGCTGGCGGCTTTCAGAAGCCGGCGTTTTCTGTCTTGTCAGTAACAGGCGCGGTAGCAGGTGCCGTAGCAGGCGCAACATCGGGTGCTTCGAGCGCCAACTCGCTCTGCTCGATTGCATCGCCACGCACCGGCCTGCCGAGCAGATAGCCCTGCGCGTGCGTGCATCCGCATACGCGCACGAAGTTCAGTTGCTCCTCGGTTTCGATGCCTTCGGCCGTGGTCGACATGCCTATTTCACGCGCCAGTGCAACGATGCCGCGCACCACGGCCGCCGATTCGCGCCCGTGCACCGACTCCTTGACGAACGAACTGTCGATCTTCAGCTTGTCGAACGAGAAGCGCACGAGCGTCGACATCGTCGAGAAGCCGGTGCCGAAATCGTCGAGCGCGAGTCCGATGCCGAGCGAGCGCAGCCTCGCGATGTTGCGGCGAGTGACCGCATCATCGTTCAATAGCGCGGTTTCGGTCACCTCGAGATTGAGCCGCGTGGCCGGCAGCTTCGTCTTGCGAAGTATCGCCAATACCTTCGACGCGAACGATTCCTCGCGCAACTGCACCGGCGACACGTTAACCGCGACGATCACCTGGTCGCACCACCTCGCCGCTTCCATGCACGATTGCAGTAGCACCCATTCGCCTAGCGCGAGAATCAGCCCGGTGCGTTCGGCGGTCGGAATGAACGCGGACGGCGACAGCTCGCCGCGCGTCGGATGCGTCCAGCGAATCAGCGCCTCGCGGCCCGACACCGCGCCGCTACTCAGGTCGACGATCGGCTGATACTCGATGCGCAAACCGCTGAACGATTTCAACGCGCCTTCGAGATCGCTGCGCAAGAGGCTCAGGCTTTCGTCGGAGACATGCTTCTCCCTGTCGAAGATCGTGAACGAGCTCTTGCCGCTGCGCTTGACCGCATACAACGCGCGATCGGCGCAAATCAGCAATTGCGGACCCGTCTGTGCATGCTGCGGATAAAGCGCAATGCCGACGCTCGCGCCGATATGCACGAGCGCATCGCTCAACGCGAACGGCCGCGCGAGCGTTCTGACGATGCGATCGGCAAGCACCTTTACGTCGCGAATCTGTGCAGCGCCGTCCGCAATCGCCACGAACTCGTCGCCCGCGAGACGGCCCACCTGATCGCCGCCCGGCAGCAGCTCGCGCAGACGCCTCGCCGCTTCCTGAAGAATCTGGTCGCCCGCCGCGTGGCCGAGACTGTCGTTGATCGCCTTGAAGCCGTCCAGATCGATCAGCAGCACCGCGAATGCCTGGTCCTCGGGCGAGCCCTTGCTGGTGCGCTCGAGCAGCAGTTCGCTGAGACGCGCGCGATTCGGCAAACCGGTGAGGCTGTCCTGCCGCGCAAGACGATGACTGTTTTCGCGCGCGAGCAGCAACGCCACGGTATCGCGATTGCTGCGCAACGCCACCGTGAAAAAGCCGGCCGCGCAAAACGGCGCCTGAAACAGCAGCACGAGCTTGCCGCTGCCCGGCGAGAGTGCCGCGCCCACGCTCAGGAAACCGAGAATGAAAACGATCTGCAATAGCGCGAGGCGCGGCGTACCCGCATTGCGTCCGGCCAGGCCGCCGATCACCCCAACCGCGCACACGTTGCCGAGCAGAAACAGCGTGGGATTCCCGCTGATATTGCACAGTAATGTACCGATGCCGAATAGCATGCTCCACAGCAGACTCGCCAACAGAAACGCGGAAGTCGGCGTGGGCAGACCTTGCGCGGAACGCGTGCGGCACAGCCAGATCAGCACGAGCCGCGCGCCCAGCAATGCGACGACGGCAATGCCCCAGACGGCGTAGAGAGGAATCGGATAAAGATAGTACGCGGTGGCGCAAACGCTGATTTCGCAGATCGACGCGAAGACGATCGAAGCGGTTCGCGTAAACAGATTAGCAAGTAAAACCTGCCGGTTCTCCGGGCTCAGGTTCTGAGCGCAAGAGACGACCCACCTGAAAAATGGAGACCTTGGTTCGGTAAAAGCCATGACCTGCGCATCTATCGGTTAGTGGGGCCACACGGACGTGCAATGGTTGCACAAACGTAAAATATCAGATTAATTCCGCAAATGGCGGGAAATGACTGGCCCACACACCGATTGAAAGCGCTGCACAAATGACGAGCACGTGCACAACGGTTCAACGGAGAATTCGAACGTCCTCGCAAACGTTTGGCGTCACGCAATGCACCATGCGCGAGGCACTCCAGGCGTTGCGAATAACAGACATGACGAATACCCAATAAAAAAGAGGAAGAGCGTCGCTCTTCCTCTTTGACGATCGCACGTCGATTGCCGTGCCGGCGCAACTCAGTCGTAAAGCACTGCCGCAATCTTCGGATCGTTCATATTGGTCTTGTCATACCAGTAGAAACCCGTGTCGATCTTCTTCGGCAGCTTTTCGCCATGCAGCGCCTTGACCGCCGAATCGACCACGCATTTGCCGATGCCGACCGGGTTCTGCGTAATCGCGCCCGCCATCAGGCCCGACATGATGTTGTCCTTCTGCTCCTTGCCGGAGTCGAAGCCGATCAGCACGAGCTTCTTGCCCGATTCCTTGACGCCGATCGCGGCACCTTCCGCCGAGCCTTCATTGGCTCCGAAAATGCCTTTCAGGTTCGGGTTGGCCTGAATCATCGCCTTGGCGATTTCCGCCGACTTCAGGTGATCGCCGGCACCGTATTGCACGGAGACGATCTTGATGTTCGGATGCTTCGACTTGATCTGGTTGAGGAAACCGTCGCGCCGGTCGACCCCGGTGCGGCTCGTCTGGTCATGCACGATCACGCCGACCTCTCCCGCGTCGCCGATCAGCGCGGCCATCTTGTCGGCAGCGAGCGCGGCGGCAGCGATGTTGTCGGTCGCGCACGTGGTGAGCGGAATATCGCTGTCGACACCGGAGTCGAATGCGATGACCGGAATCTTGTCGTTCTGCGCGCGTTTGAGCAGCGGAATCGCGGCCTTGCTGTCGAGCGCCGCGATGCCGAGCGCCTGCGGCTTCTTCGCGAGCGCGGCCGAGAGCATGTCGATCTGCTTGTCGACCATCGCCTCCGTTTCCGGTCCCTCGAACGTCATCCTGACGTTGTTCGCTTTCGCGGACTGTTCGGCGCCTGCTTTCACGGCCTGCCAGAACTGATGCTGGAAGCCCTTCGAAATGAGCGGAATATAAGGCTCGTCCGCATACGCGAGAGCACTTCCACCGACGAGCGCGCCGACACCGACCACAATACCGATGAGTCTTCTCTTCAACATGGGGCCTCCTCCTAAGGATGGGCTATCAACCTGCAGCCGTTGAGGGAGCCTCCACGTGCTCCCCTCTCTCTCTTGCTCCTGCGATTCCTGTGTTTGCTGCGTTTGCGTTTGTTGTGTTTGCGTTTGCTGTGTTTCCTCTATCGGCGGGTTCAGCTTCTCCTGCTGCGCCGCAGGATGTCCGCATAGACCGCGAGAATGATGATGAGACCCGTCACGACGATCTGCCATTCCTGCGCGACCGACATGATGCGCAAGCCGTTGGTCAGCACGCTCATGATGAAAGCGCCGATGATCGTGCCGAGAATCGTGCCCGAGCCGCCGCTCAGCGACGTTCCGCCGATCACGACCGCGGCGATCGCATCGAGCTCGTAGCCCTGGCCAAGTGCCGGTTGCGCGGAATTCAGACGCGACGCAATCAGCAGCCCCGCAATGCCGCAAATCGCGCCGCCCACGCCATAGATCGCGATCTTCCAGCGATCGACGTTGACGCCCGAAAGCCGTACCGCTTCTTCGTTGCTGCCGAGTGCGAACGTGTAGCGGCCGAGTGCCGTGCGATTGAGCACGATCGAACTCGCAATCGCGAGGAAGAACAGGATCAGCACCGCATTCGGAATCGGCACGCTCGGCAGCACATAGCCGATCAGCGAATCCTGCGAAATACGGTAGAAGTTCTCGGTGTCGGTGAAATAGATCGGTTTGTCGGCGGAGACGACGAGCGAAAGTCCTTTCAGCAGCATCATCATGCCGAGCGTCGCGATGAACGGCGGAATCTTCATCTTCGCGGTCAGCGTGCCCGATACCGTGCCGCAAATTGCGCCCGTGACGATGGCAGCGAGTACGCCGATCCACATCGGCAAATGCCAATTGGTGAGAAACACGCCACAAATCACGGCGGTAAACGTCATTAACGTGCCGACCGAAAGATCGATGCCGCCCGTGATGATGACGAACGTCGCGGCAATCGCGAGCACGCCGTTCACCGCGGTCGCCTGCAGAATGCCGAGGATGTTGTCCATCTGCATGAAAGCGGGCGACGCGAAGCTGAAGAAAACCAGCAGCAGAATCAGGCTCGCGAACGCGAGCAGTTTCTGCAACGCGGTGGGCGCGAAGATGCGGGCCCGCAGGCCGGAAGACCGGCCTTCACCGTCGAGCGCCGCGGTATCCGTTCGCAATGTCATGTCGTGGACCTCTTCAGGCTGGTGCCGCTTTCAGGGTTTCGCGCTGCGTCGCGAGATGCATGATGCGCTCCTGCGTCGCTTCGCTGGCGGAGAGTTCGCCGGTAATGCGGCCTTCGCACATCACGACGATGCGGTCGCTCATGCGCAGCACTTCGGGCAATTCCGAGGAAATCATCACGATCGCCTTGCCTTGTGCGGCAAGCGAGCGCAGCAGCTTGTAGATTTCGCTTTTCGCGCCGACGTCGATGCCGCGCGTCGGTTCGTCGAAGAACAGCACGTCGCAGTCGCGTTCGAGCCATTTCGCAATCACGATCTTCTGCTGATTGCCGCCCGAGAGAAGCCGTACCTGCTGTGTGGCCGATGGCGTGCGAATCGCGAGCAGCTTAATGAAGTGCTGGGCGCGTTTGCGTATCTGCGCACGGCGCAGAAACATATTGAACGACAGGAACTTGCCGAGATCGGACATCACGATGTTCGATTCGACGTCCATGCCAGTCGCGAGACCGAAGCGCTTGCGGTCTTCCGACAAATAGCCGATGCCGCGCTTCACCGCATCGCTCGGCTTTCTGATCGACGCTTTCACGCCTTTCACGAGAATTTCGCCGGACTCGACCGGATCGGCACCGAACACCGCGCGCGCCACTTCGGTACGGCCCGCGCCCATCAAGCCGGCAAAGCCGAGTATTTCGCCCTGGCGCAACGCGAAACTCACGTCGCGCACGAGCGGCCCCGCAACGAGATTTCTCACTTCGAGCGCGACCTCGCCGCGCACCAAAGCGCTTTCGACCGGCGGCATCTCGGCGAGCGTTCTGCCGACCATCATGCCGATGATCGTTTCGATGCTCGTGCCTTCGGTCGGCACGGTCGCGACGTATTCGCCGTCGCGCATCACGGTCACACGGTCGGTGATCTGTTTCAGCTCGTCCATCTTGTGTGAGATATAGACGATGCCGACTCCGCGCTCCTTCAATTGCCGAATGATGCGGAACAGTTCCGCAATCTCGGCGTCGTTGAGCGCGGACGTGGGTTCGTCCATGATCAGCACGCGCGAGTCGAAAGACAGTGCCTTCGCGATCTCGACCATCTGCTGGCTCGCCACCGTGAGCGAGCCGACCATCGTGCGCGGATCGAGATTGACATGCATGCGCGCGAGAATCTCGCGAGCCTGTGCATTGAGTTTGTCTTCGTCGAGAAAGAGCCCCAGGTGCGTGCGCGGCTCGCGGCCAATAAAGATGTTCTGCGCGACGCTCAGATGATTCATCAGTTGCAGTTCCTGATGAATGATGCCGATGCCGACCGCCTGCGCGTCGCGCGGCCCCTGAAAATCGACCGGCTTGCCGTCGTAGAGAATTTCGCCCGAATCGCGCGTGTAGACGCCAGCGAGAATTTTCATCAACGTCGATTTGCCCGCGCCGTTCTCGCCCATCAATGCATGAACCTCGCCGGCCATGAGTTCGAAGCGAACGTCATGAAGCGCTCTGACGCCAGGAAAGCTCTTGCACAGCTTGTTGACTGAAATGAGTGGGTTCATGGTGCGGACTCGCCGACGGCTACCTGTATCACCAGCACTTTGATGACCGCGTTCAAGGCGGCTTTCATTACGGCTCGAAAAGATCCGGCCTTGCTTTCGCGGACCGGTGCAACTCGGCGACCACCTGGTCGAGATGATCGTGCATCGCTTTCGCAGCCGCATCGCCATTGCCGGCGCCGATAGCCTCGAAAATCTTTTCGTGCTCTTCGAGCGTATGCATGAGCCGCTCGGGACTCGCCAGCAATTGCCGCGCGCGATCCAGCGCATTGCGCGACACCGCGACGATTTCCTTCACTCGCGGCAGCTTCACCGCGTCGAGCAGGATTTCATGGAAAGCCAGATCCAGCTCGTGAAACGCAAGACGTTCGCCGCTGCCGGCCACACTGCGCTGCCTGTCGAGATTGCTTGCCAGCGCATCGAGCGTGGCCCGATCGCGCATCGACGCAACGCCGCGCACCGTTTCGACTTCCAGTGCGCTGCGGATAAACAGATGCTGGCGAATGTCGTCGAGCGCGATCGGTTTGACGCGCGTGCCGCGCTGCGGCAACACCTCGACGAGGCCTGCATGCGCCAGCCTCGCCAACGCGGAAGAAACGGGAAAGCGCGACACGCCCATCCGCTCGCAGACCGCGATCTTGTCGATCATCATGCCGGGCTCCAACGCCAGCGTCAGAATCGCTTCCCGCAACGCCGCTTCGACCGCGTCGGTCAAGCTGCCGCGCTCGCCGCCCCTGATCTTTTGCAGTGCGACATACGGATTGCTGGCGACAGTCTCTGGATCGGCTGAAGAACTCACGACGCTCTTGATTTCGAGAAGACATGCTAGCATGCTAGGAAGCGAATGCAGTGTTGTCAACGCGTACAAATGCCTGGGTCCGCCATGGTCCAAATAGTGGTCGCCCTGCCTCGATACGCGTACGAGTAGTGCGTGCGCCGCATGCGCAAAAAGCCGACCCGCCTGCCCCGCAGGCGAAAACCGCTAGCCATCGCTCCCGGAGAGTACTCAGATGACCACGATCACAAGACTGTCCGTTCGGGACATTCGCTTTCCCACTTCACGCTCTCTCGACGGCTCCGATGCGATGAATGCCGCGCCGGACTATTCCGCCACCTACGTCACGCTCGAAACCGACTCGCCCGGTCTCGCGGGTCATGGCCTCACGTTCACGATCGGGCGCGGCAACGAGATCTGCGTGACGGCGGTCAATGCGCTGACGCCGCTCATCGCCGGCAAGAAGCTCGAAGATATCGCCGCGAATATGGGGGCTTTCTGGCGCGCGTTGACGTCGGATAGCCAATTGCGCTGGATCGGCCCCGATAAAGGCGCGATTCATCTGGCGACCGCGGCAGTCGTCAATGCGGTGTGGGACCTGTGGGCGAAATCGGTCGGCAAGCCCGTATGGAAACTGCTCGTCGACATGAGTCCCGAAGAACTCGTGCGCTGTCTCGACTTTCGCTACGTGACGGATGCGATCACGCCTTATGAAGCACTCGCCATGCTGCACCGTCACGCGAAAACCAAAGGCGAGCGCGAAAAAGAAATGGTCGCGCACGGCTACCCGGCCTATACGACCTCGGCCGGCTGGCTCGGTTACGACGACGAGAAGATTCGCCGCCTTGCGCGCGAAGGCGTCGCGCAGGGCTGGACGCATTTCAAGCAGAAGGTGGGCGGCGATCTCGACGAGGACGTCCGGCGCGCGCGCATTCTGCGCGAGGAAATCGGCGAGAACCTGAAGCTGATGATGGACGCGAATCAGGTATGGGACGTCGACGAAGCGGTCGCGAACATGCGGCGCCTCGCGGAATTCGACCCGTGGTGGATCGAGGAACCCACGAGTCCCGACGACATTCTCGGCCATGCGGCGATTCGCAAGCGGCTCGGCTCGATCGGCGTCGCTACCGGCGAGCATTGCCACAACCGCGTGATGTTCAAGCAATTGCTGCAGGCGCAAGCCATCGACTTCTGCCAGGTCGATAGCTGCCGGCTCGGCGGACTCAACGAAGTCATCGTCGTGCTGCTGATGGCCGCGAAGTTCGGCGTGCCGGTGTGCCCACATGCGGGCGGCGTCGGATTGTGCGAGTACGTGCAGCATATTTCGCTGTTCGACTATATCTGCGTGTCGGGTTCGCTCGAAAACCGGGTACTCGAATACGTCGATCATCTGCACGAGCATTTCGTCGATCCGGTCGTCATTCGCAATGGCCGCTATATGCCGCCGCAAAAGCCGGGCTATAGCATCGAGATATTCGCGGAGTCGCTCGAAAAGCACGCGTTTCCGGATGGAGAGGCCTGGAAGGGTTAATGGAATTAGCGGAGAGGGCGGGTTTCGGGCTATCCTCGGCACTTTGCAGGAAGCGCGAACTCAACTCACCCGATCGAAACCGCCATGTCCTCTCCGCTCTCGTCTGCCGCAATAGATGCGCTGCGTGCCCGCACTCCCGGCGCGTCCACCACGACACACTTCAATCACGCCGGCGCATCGTTGCCGTCGGCTGCCACACTGGAAGCCATTCACGCGCACCTGATGCGCGAAGCCACGGCCGGGCCGATGGAAGCCGGCGCGACAGGCAGAGAACAGTCCACGCGAGCACGCGCGCTCGCGGCGCAACTGTTCAACGCACAGCCTAATGAAATCGCGCTGACCACAGGCGGGTCCGCTAGCTGGGGTATTGCGTTCGCCGCATTGGGGCCGTGGCAACCGGGGCAGCGCATTCTCGTCGGGCGGCACGAATGGGGCGGCAATCTCGCCTCGATGTACTACGCCGCGCAACGAGCCGGCGCCTCGGTCGAAACGATTCCGTCCGATTCGAGCGGCATGGTCGATCCTCACGCGCTCGAAGCCATGCTCGATGACAGCGTGCGCCTGATCGCACTGACCTGGCTGCCAGCAAACGGCGGACTCATCAATCCGGCCGCGGCGATCGGCCGGGTCGCGCGACGCCACGGCATTCCCTACCTCATCGACGCGGCGCAGGCCGTGGGGCAGGTTCCCGTCGACGTGGCTGAACTGGGCTGCGATATGCTGGCCGGTGCAGGCCGTAAAGCCTTGCGCGGTCCAAGAGGTACAGGACTGCTGTATGTGAGGCAGGATTTTCTCTCGCGCCTGATGCCTGCATTCGTCGACATACATTCGGCACCGCTCGATGCCCACGGCGAACCCGTGCTGCGAGACGACGCGGCACGCTTCGAATTGTCGGAAACGGCGTTCGCTCTACACTGCGGATTGGCGAATGCGCTACACGAAGCGCTCGAAATCGGCATCGATACCATTCGCGCACAGATCGATCAGATCGCTCAACGATTGCGCCTGCAACTCGCGGATATTCCTGGCGTATCGGTACTCGATCAGGGTACCGAACTATCTGGTCTCGTGTCGTTTAACGTCGCGGGTCTCGATGCGGCATCGGTACGGAGTTCGCTCGCCGCGCAAGGCATTGCGATCAGCAGTAACGGCGTGAGTTACACGCCGCTGGATATGACACACAGAGGGCTTCAGCAGGTCGCGCGCGCATCCGTCAGCTATCTGACCACCGATACGGAGATCGAAAGACTGCTAGCCGCGATACGAGCTCTCGTGCATTAAGGTTCGGGTAACGGGCCGCGCAGCGCGCCGATCGCGTGGCTCAACATGCCGCTCAATCGAACGATTTCTGAAAGACCATGAATTCCACGCCCATGAGCAGAACCGCCAAGCTCGATCTTTCGCGATTCCCACGTCGCGAGCTTCTCGAAGGTCCGACGCCGATCCAGCATCTCCCGCGCCTGAGCGCCCATCTTGGCGGCGCTAACATCTACGTCAAAAGAGAAGACCTGACCGGTCTCGGCGGCGGTGGCAACAAATTGAGGAAGCTCGAATTCCTGATTGGAGAAGCCCTGGCCGTCGGCGCGGATACCATCATGACCGTCGGCGCCCGCCAGTCGAATCACGCACGACTCACGGCGGCCGCGGCAGCGCGCGTCGGACTCCAATGCGAACTGGTGCTGACGTGCACCGTGCCGCGATCCGATCACGACTACATGGAGAACGGCAACGTCCTGCTCGATTCGCTATTCGGCGCGCATGTGCATGATCTGCCCGGCTCGGCAAATGCGCTGCAATTCGCCGAACAACGTGCGAACGCATTGCGCGCGCAAGGCCGCAATGTCTATGTGTGTCCGCTGGGTGGATCGAGTCCCGTCGGTTGTCTCGGCTATGCGGATTGCGCGGCTGAGATCGTGGATCAATCGCGCGCGGCGGGGTTGTCTTTCGATCGCATCGTGATACCCAATGGAAGCGGCGGCATGCATGCAGGACTGGTTGCGGGTTTTGTCGCACTCGGCCTGGACCCGTCGCGTATTACCGGATTCACGGTCTATGGCGATACCGCTCACGCGCACGCCACGACACTCGATAAAGCGAATCAAACGCTTCAGCTTATCGATCCCAATCTGCGCGTGAACCAGAGCGACGTTTCGATCGATGAAGCGCAACTCGGGCAGGGGTACGGCATCCCCACGGATGGCATGCGTGCTGCCGTTCGTTTGCTGGCGTCGACGGAAGGTCTTCTGCTCGACCCCGTATATAGCGGGAAGGCGTTCGCGGGACTGGTGGAAGGAGTGACGAGTGGGAAGTATGCTGCGGGGCAGAAGGTTCTATTTGTGATGAGCGGGGGACTGCCGGGGTTGTTTGCGTATCGGGGTGAGTTTTGAATGGTAGTGTACTGATGGTGGGCCGACGGGTATCGGCAAACCGATGTTGGGCCCGGCGTGGTAGGTGCGGTTACTCGCTCAGAAGCCGCTTCAATTCCTCAAGGAAAGAGGCGGTCGTGTAGCCCGCCCCTTCGGGACGAAACCCATCCCTGAACGACTGATTGAATGCTGCCTCCAGGTCGTTCGGGTGTTCGCTCCTGAACGAGTCTATTTCGCGATTCAATTCTTTATAGTGGTAAGGACTGTCTTTCTTATAACACACGACAATTTCCGGAACAGTTTCTCCAAACAGGTCGAAGTCCTGGCCGAAATACACACTAAAAATGTGGTCCATTTCTGGATAGCGCTCTGAAGAACTTATTTCTCTCTCATTCGATGTAGGCGGTAAGAATGTATAGGCATGCCGTTATAGGTTTCGTATTTCAGAACGACGAAAACTTTGTTCATTCGCGTAAAATTAATTGAACCAGTCAAACTACCGATCAATCGCGACGTATGGAATGGGCCGTGGATGATTTTTGTTTCAAGATTGCAGTCAACGCCTGCGCGCCTCGAGTTCGACTATGATCCGCGCAGGCGTCGCACGACAGATAACCCGCGGGATAGGGCACGCGGCGATATCGAGGTTCGGTAGGGACGGTGGTAGTCAGACCGACGACGTAAAACAGGAATCCCATACTCCGTTCACTCAGAACACTTCCTTTCCCCCCGGTTTTCGCCGACGACTGACGAGACTCACCTCGCGAATAATCTCAATGAAGTTAGCCAGCAGAATCGATTTATGATCTCTGCGCCACGCCGCGGTCAGATCCACCGCATCGCGATCCTGCAAGCCAAGCAGTTTCTTGTAGACGGCATTCGGATTCGCGATTCGACTGACCGATTCCGGCACGATCGCGAGTCCGATTCCCGCTTCCACAAAAGAGAGAATGGTCGGCAATAGCGAATATTGAACGATCCTCGGTTGCACCCGGTGCTGCAACAGGATGTTGCCAATCTTCTCGGAGAAATAAGGCGAGTCGCGCCCGGAAAACGCGATGAATGGCTCCTGATGCAGGTCCGTAACGCGGACCACCTTGCTCTTCGCCAATCGATGGCTGCGCGGGATGGCGACAATGAGCGGCTCCCTCATTGCGACGATATTGCTCACCGCTTTCTCCTGCGTCGAGGTTCGCAGCAACGCGACATCGATATTCTGATTCTTCAATTGATCGAGGATGCGCAGATACGGCATTTCGTCCAGCTGGATATCCACCATCGGATGAAGTGCCTTGTACTTTTGCAACACCATCGGCAGGAAGATATAGGCGGCGCTCGGAACGAAGCCGATGCGCAGTTTTCCCGCATTGCCTGTCGACGCGAGCTTCGTCTGCAAGTCGAGCGTTTCGAGCCGCCTCAGCACCTCGCGTGCGCCTTCCAGAAAAACCTTGCCCGCATTGGTGAGTTCGACCGATCGCGTCGTGCGCTCCAGCAGGCGTACATCAAGAAAGTCTTCGAGCTGCTTCAACCGCTGGCTGAGCGGGGGCTGAGTGATATGCAGGCGCTCGGCGGCCCGGCGGAAATGCAGCTCTTCCGCCAGCACGACAAATGTCTTCAGATGAATCAGATCGTACATGGGTGATGAGTAGAAGGAAGACGAACTTACGCGCGGTGTGGCCCGCGGGGTGGCCTCTTCGCCCCCGAGTCGGCTGATCCGGCGAGACTCGATTGATAGCTTAATACGAATCAATCGACTGTCAATTAAGAATTAGACGTAGATTTATGGCCTACCTATAATCCGCCACTCAAGTTGACTTCCGGCAAGAAAATTGATCCACGAAGCTCATCTGCTCACTGTTTCCGCCGCCGCGCAGCAATTGGCGGCCGGCTCGCTCACTTCCGAGCAACTCGTACGGTCGTGCCTGGAGCGCATTCAGGATCGCAACCCGGTCGTGCAGGCTCTTGTCATCGTCGACCCGGACAAGGCGCTTCACGATGCACGCAAGATGGACAGGCAGGTGTATCGCCCTCACCTGCATGGGATACCGTTCGTTGTAAAGGACATCATCGAAACCGCCGACTTTCCGACTGAATACGGTTCCCCAATCTATGCCGGACATCGCCCGCAAGCCGATTCGGCATGCGTGTCGCAATTCCGGGGCATGGGCGGGATTCTCGTCGGCAAAGCGGCCACCAGCGAATTCGCGACGCGCAAGCCCGCCATGACGCGCAATCCGCTTCGTCTCACCCATACTCCCGGGGGATCGTCCAGCGGATCGGCTGCGGCAGTCGCCGATTTCATGGTGCCTTTCGCACTGGGTACGCAAACGACCGGATCGATTGCCCGACCGGCATCGTATTGTGGAGTGGTGGGGTTCAAGCCCACGTTCGACCTGTTCAACCGTGCGGGCCTGAAACCCACGAGTCAATCTCTGGACACGATTGGATTGTTGACCCGCACGATTCGCGATGCCTATCTGCTCACGTTCAATGATCCCGACTTCGACTCGGAAATCGTTCGATGCGGCACACCGCGCTTTGCCATTTGCAGATCATCACAGTGGAACGGCGTCGAGCAATCGTTCTTCGATACGCTGACGCGACTTCAGCAGGCTCTGATGCGGGCAAATCAGCCGGTTCGCGAATTGAACCTCGACGCCGATCTGGAGAGTCTGATTGCCGGACAGGAAAAAATCTTCGTCTATGAAGCGGCTCATTCACTCGCGCATGAACGCCAGAACCACGCCGAACTGATGAGCGACATTCTGCGCAACCGCCTCGCGGTCGCGGAACAGATCGACCAGGACCTTTATCTGCAGCTGCGCAGCGCCGTCGAGCGCGCCAGATACTCGGTCGATGAACTGTTCCAGGACAACGACGTGCTGATCTACCCGGCGACGGAAGGCTCCGCGGAAGAAGGCCTCGACTATTCCGGCTCGCCACGACTGGGCGCTTTATGGACCCTCTTGCATCTGCCGACCATCGTCATTCCATTTGGCCGGTCCGCGAACGGCATGCCGTTCGGGTTGCAACTGGTGGGGCGATTTGGTCAGGATCGCCTGCTGCTGGCTGCGGCCGAATTGCTCAGCCGGTATATCGATCCGGCATTTTCCAGCAGGACTGTTGAATAGGTTCTTTAAGTCATATCTCACAGCGAATTTCAACAGCCTGACAACGACCAGGGATTCATTGATGACGATTGAATTCGACCTTACGCTGCGCGGCGGTCTCGTGCACACCGGCGATGGAACGCATCGCCTCGACATTGGAATTCGTGGCGAACAGATTGTCGCGCTGGCCCCGGACCTATGTCCCGGTCGGCAGGATTTCGATGTCGGCGGAAAGCTGATTCTGCCCGGCGGCATAGACAGTCACTGTCACATCGAGCAGATGTCCGGCATGGGCATCATGGGAGCGGACGACTTCTACAGCGGAACGGTTTCCGCCGCGTTCGGCGGCACGACAACCGTGATTCCTTTTGCCATGCAGCGGCGTGGCGAATCATTGCTTGCCGCCATCGACGATTACGCGGCTCGCGCCACACCCAAGGCGGTGATCGACTATGCGTTCCATGCAATCCTGACCGACGCATCCGATGACGTTCTGACCCGGGAAGTACCGATCGCCGTATCCCGCGGCATAACGTCGTTCAAGGTGTACATGACGTATGACGCGGTCAGGCTGAACGACACCCAGATACTCGATGTTTTCGCCTCGGCCAACCAGCACGGCGCCCTGGTCATGGTGCACGCGGAAAGCAACGACATGGTGCGCTGGCTGACGGCCCGGCTGCTCGAACGAGGCCTGACCGCACCTAAATATCACGAGGTGGCACACGATCCCCTCGCGGAAACCGAAGCCACTTATCGCGCCGTGTCATTGGCGCGGCTGGCTGGCGCGCCATTGCTCATCGTGCATGTCGGCGGTATCGAGGCCGTCCAGGTCATTCATGCGGCGCAGACAATGGGCGCGCCGGTATATGCCGAAACCTGCCCGCAATACCTGGTTCTGTCCCGCGAAGACCTGGATTTGCCCGGACTGGAAGGCGCCAAGTTCTGCTGCGCGCCGCCGCCGAGAGATGGCGTATCGCGGGAAGCGGTATGGGCGGGTCTCGCCAGCGGGACGCTCAGCGTATTTTCGTCCGATCATGCGCCCTATCGCTTCGACAGCAGCGGGAAGCTCCCGAATGGCGCCGAGACTCGCTTCTCCGAAATCGCCAACGGCGTTCCGGGTCTGGAAACACGTCTGCCTCTGCTCTTTTCCGAGGGTGTCGGCAAAGGCCGCATTTCACTGGAGCGCTACGTTGCATTGACCGCGGCCAATCCGGCCAAAGCCTACGGGCTTTATCCAAGGAAAGGCGTCATCCGGGTCGGTAGCGATGCCGACCTCGTGATCTGGGACACGGATCGCCACGTGACCATCACTAGCGAGATGCTGCACGATCGCGTGGGCTACACGCCATACGAAGGCATGCAGGTGCAGGGATGGCCGGAAACAACGATCTGCCGGGGAAAGGTCGTCGTCAATGGCGGACAGCTATTGGCGAAACCGGGAGACGGCACGTTTCTGGCGTGCGGACCGTCGGAATGGCTGGTGCAACCCGAGCGCCCCGTGCCTGATGGCCTGGGGCGCGATGGCCGAGGTTTATTGTTCAGAAAATTGTTCGATCTATAAAGGGCTGCCATTGCAGTGCTAACGATCGACCTTGTCGGGCAGGAACAACTTTTGAGGAGACAAAGAAATGGCATACGGATTGGGTGTTAAACGGGCGGGAATGCTGGCCTGCATCGCGGCATTGACGATGTCGATCGCACCGGCACAGGCCGAGACCCTGCACACCGGGGTTGACGACACCTATGCCCCGCTCGTTTTTCGCAACTTGCAAGGTCAGCTCGAAGGATTCTCGATCGATCTGGGGCACGCGCTGGAAAAAGAACTGGGCGATAAGATAGAGGTTGAAGGCACGCAGTTTTCGGCGCTGATTCCCGCACTCAACGCAAAGAAGTACGACTTCATCCTCGGGGCCGTCACCGCCACGCCTGAACGTGCCAACGCGATGCTGTTTTCGGAGCCCTATCTGGATTCCGACTACCTGGTGCTGCAAAAGAAAGGCGCGACGCCGATCACCTCGCTGGCACAACTGAAGGGTATGCGGCTGGCGGTCAATCGGGGATCGCCATACGAGCAATGGTCGCAGGAGAACCATGCGAAATATGGTTTTGAATTCAACGTTTTCCCGACCAATGCCGATGCGATTCAGGCGGTGGTCTCGGGCAGAGCCGATGCAAACATGGCGGGCGTGCCCGCGCAGGCATGGGCGGCCAAACACAATCCCCTGCTTCAATCGACGCTTCTCATCAAGACCGGACAAGCCTGGGCCTTCGCATTTCGCAAGGACGATGCCGCGCGCCGCAATCAGATCTCGAATGCATTGAAGTGCCTCAAACAAAAAGGCATCGTGGCTCAAATCGCGGTCAAATGGCTGGGCTTTGCACCGGACACGACGAAAAACGTGTACCCGGGAGAAGGGATTCCGAATATGCCCGGCTACGACGCCACGCCGGTCAAGCTATCCTGCGCCAAGTAGAGGTATTTCATGCTGAACAACGCCTCGCAGCCCATCCTGAGCATCCGCGATCTTCACAAGTCGTATGGCGACAACCCTGTGCTCAAGGGAATCAATCTCGACATTCGCGCCGGAGAACTGGTGTTCATCATTGGGCCGTCCGGCTCCGGGAAGAGCAGCCTTCTGCGATGCTGCAACGTGCTGGAGCATGTGAGTTCGGGCAGCATTCACTTCGACGGCCAGGACATCACGCATCCTCGCACCGACCTGAATGCAGTCAGACAGAAGATCGGAATGGTTTTTCAGCATTTCAATCTCTATCCTCACATGACGGTACTGAGCAACATCATGCTCGCCTTGCGCAAGGTGCAGAAGCTGCCTAAAGCGGCCGCGGAACAGCGTGCGCTGGAAGCGTTGTCTCAGGTCAACATGCTGGAGCGCGCCAGCTACTATCCCGATCAGCTCTCGGGCGGGCAGCAGCAACGCGTCGGGATTGCGCGCTCGATTGCGTTGCATCCCAAGATCGTGCTGTTCGACGAACCCACCAGCGCGCTCGATCCGGAACTGGTCAGCAGCGTGCTGGAAGCCATGCGCAAGCTCAAGACCATGGGCATGACGATGATCGTGGTCAGCCATGAGATGGGCTTCGCCAGGGCGGCGGCCGACCGGGTCGTGTTCATGGACGGCGGCGTCGTGCTGGAGCAAGGTACACCGCAACAGATCTTCGAGCAGCCGCGGCATGAGCGCACCCAGGCCTTTATATCGAGCGTGACATCGCGGCATTGATGTCCGTTCAGGTTTCGATTCCGGCTTTGAGACACCGATGAATATTCAAGGGCTGATATTTACGTTCTTAAATCCCGACGTGATCGGGAAATACTACCTTTTCATACTGTCCGGCATGTGGGTCACGGCGAAGGTGGGCGTTGCGGTGGTCGCTACGGGCCTCACCATCGGGTTCCTGCTTGCATTCATGCGGGCTGCCGGCGTGCGCACGGTCAATGTCGCCATCATCGTATTCGCCGATGTGCTTCGCTCGCTCCCGCCGCTCGTCGGCATCATTCTGCTGTTCTTTGCGTTCCCGTACATCGGCATATCCATGTCCGCGTTCGCGGCCACCTGGTTGGCGCTATCGCTCGTTCTGGCTGCCTTTGCCGAAGAAATCTTCTGGGCGGGATTGCGCGCAACCCCCAAGGGATTGATGGAAGCGGGCCGCTCGACCGGAATGAGCTGGATGCAGACGATGTGGTATGTCGTATGGCCGCACGCGCTGAAACTCACGGTACCGCCTTTGACCAATCGGGTCATCGCCATCGTCAAGGGAACGGCGCTGGGAGCGGTGGTCGGTCTTGCCGAGGTACTCAACAATGCGCAGTCCGCGACCAGCAGCGCGGGCAATGCGACTCCGTTGATGATGTGCGCCATCGGCAGCCTCGCGATCTTCTTGCCCGTGGTACTGGTCGGCCGCTATCTGGAACGGCGCTTCCGCTGAATAGACGAGGAACCCCATGCAGGGAATTCTGGACAATTTTTTCAATCTGGACATCTATCGCAGCGTCGCTCCGATATTGCTGCAGGGACTCTGGATGACAGTGCTCCTGTCGATTCTGGTGATTCCATTTGGCCTGATCTCCGGGCTCGGAGTGGCGGTTCTATATACGAATGCCAGGAACCCGCTACTGCGCGCCGTACTGGTGGTCTATATCGACATCTTCCGATCCATTCCGCCACTCGTGCTGCTGATGGTCATCTACTTCGGGCTTCCCTTCCTCAACCTCAATATCCCGAAGATCGTCGCGGTCGTGCTGTGCTTCACATTGAACAACTCCTGCTATTACGGTGAGGTATTTCGCGCCGGGCTCGAATCGCTCCCCAAGGGACAAGTCGAGGCCGCCCGCTCCACGGGGCTCTCTTTCATGCAGGCGCTCTTCTATGTGCAGATTCCGCAGGCGGTGCGCAATGTAATGCCGGATCTGGTCAGCAATTCACTCGAAATCATCAAGCTCACAACGATCGCGAGCGCAGTCGCGCTGCCCGAGCTATTGCAGGTCGCCCAAAATGCGCAGGCTTTGCTTTACAACCCGTCGCCGATTATTTTGGCCGCCCTGTTGTATCTGCTGCTGTTGATCCCGCTGGTTCGCCTTATCAGCCGACTGGAACGCAGAAGAATGGCGAATCGTCATTGATCAATGAACTACGGCTACCCAATCACTTATGCAACTGCCACACCATAATCGTTACAGCTACTCGCCCATTGTCGAACGCCAGAACTATTCATGGCCCGAGGGGAAACGACTGGCGTTCTATATCGGCCTGAATATCGAGCACTTCGCATTCGGAACGGGCCTCAGCCATTCGCTTTCTACGCCATTGCCTGGCCTCGACCATCGAGCCTTCACATGGTGCGATTACGGAAACCGGATCGGCGTATGGCGTATTTTCAAGTTACTCGACGAATTGGGTTTGCCGGCATGCCATCTGATGAACACCGCGGTTTTCGACTATGCACCACAAATTGTCGAAGCGATCAGGACTCGCGGTGACGAGATCATCGGACACGGACGAACCAATTCGGAGCGTCAGGGGCAGATGTGGGAGCAGGACGAAATCAGGCTCCTGCAACATGTGCGCGAGCAGATTCAGCACCACGCGAAGCAGGAAGTCCGAGGCTGGATGAGTCCATGGATGTCGGTCAGCCACTAGACGCCCGATCTGTTACGCGAAAGCGGCTACAAGTTCCTGATGGACTGGCCCGGTGACGATCAGCCGATCTGGATGCAAACGCGCTCGGGCCCGATTCTGTCGCTACCGTATCCGTTTGAAATCAACGACTCGCCCCAGGTACTGGTCCGTCACCACTCCGCTGAGGAGTTCGAGCGCATGATCGTCGATCAGTTCGAGGAAATGCTTGAACAATCGGAAGAGCATCCGTTGGTATGTGGCGTCGCCTTGCACACCATGATTGTCGGCCAGCCGTATCGATTACGCGCAATCAAACGAGCTTTGAAATACATCGTCAATCATGCGAATCGCGACAAAGTATGGTTCACGCGGCCGGGAGAAATTTATGACCACGTCGCAAGACTACCCTCGGGCGTCGTCGTCTGATTCAACGGGTCTTTGAACGGGGAACGTGCAGCAGATAGCTGCGGAAGAAGAACTGCTAGTAGCCCGCAGCGCGGCTGGCTACGGAGCATGACTTTGGTGCCGACGGCGAGACTCGAACTCGCACAGCTTTCGCCACTACCCCCTCAAGATAGCGTGTCTACCAATTTCACCACGTCGGCACTGCATACAACTCAGGACGCACTGGACCCTTTACCGCTGACAGCCCCGTCAGCCAAGGCCTGGACAGCGCTTTGAGTGCGTCTACCCCTTTGCCACCTGGGCAGAGGGGCGCCATTGTAGCAACAAAATTATTTTTTTGAAGCCCCTATGCGGAGATTTTTCAAAAACAGACCCGAAGCCAACTGGATGTCCCGAGGCGCGATGCCCGATGTAAGAACGGTTTAGTATTGAAGCTTGGACTTCTCCGAGGGAAACGCCCCTCAGGCTCGATACGCAAGACAACACCACAACGATGGAGAGTACTTTGCAACCGCATCTGCGCCTCTACACGGATGTCCAATTCGCCAGCCCGTATGCGATGTCCGTTTTCGTCACGCTTCGCGAGAAGCAATTGCCATTCGATCTTTCCACCGTCGATCTCGCAAGCAACGCGAATCGTCAGGCAGAGTATGCCGCCCGCTCGCTGACACAACGCGTACCAACGTTGGTCCACGACGATTTCGCGTTATCCGAATCGTCGGCGATTACCGAATACCTCGACGAGACTTTTCCCCAAACGCCGGTCTATCCGCAAGACCGCTATCTGCGCGCGCGGGCGCGCCAGGTGCAGGCATGGCTGCGCAGCGATCTATTGCCGATCCGCCAGGAACGCTCGACCGAAGTCATCTTTTATGGCGTGCGTGGCGGCCCGCTTTCCGCGACCGCCGAAGATGCGGCACAAAAATTATTCGCAGCAGTCGAAGCGCTGCTTCCGCACGATTCGTCCAATCTCTTCGGCGAGTGGTGCATTGCCGATACGGATCTCGCGCTTATGTTGAATCGCCTCGTATTGAACGGTGACCCGGTGCCGCAAAGATTGAAGGACTATGCAAACGATCAATGGCAACGAGACTCCGTGCGGCAATGGATACAACTGGAACGCCCACAGCTGTAAAGAACGAATAGCAACATTATCGTAAAGACGCCCATTCACCACGCCCCCTATCCTATTCTCATCAATACAGCTCCAATGCCAATGGTGGTGCAATTTCAACGCCACCATTCAAATCAATTCAATTGATCCGGAAGCACGCGAATAGATCGCGCGCCCACGAGCACTCGACCCACTCCGTCTATCAGCATGGCCGTATTGCGTCGCACCATCGCACGTATATCGATGTCATTGCATAGAATCGATTTTTTCATAATTCACATTCCGCATGAAAAATTCACAATCTTTTATGCAATGCAAAAAGCAATGACGTCCAGATAGCCGACCCTAAACAGATTATTTACGCTACAGTACATGGGCAATCAATAAGATCATCAGCCATCCCAACCATTCTCCAGTTTCTTATTCCGCGCGTTCAACGTGAGGTGCGAAACCTGGACTAGCTGAAGATATTGCGCCATGCCATATTTTCTGGTCGCCTATTGTGGCCCCGCCGCTGTCCCCGGCAGCGTGTGGCTACGCTGGAATACAGACCCGCTGTTGCTCGTGGCACTCGCCGCGCTCGCCTTCGTGGTGGCGAGCGGCCGCTCCGACAATGCACGCGCGGCCTGGGCGGCCATTGCGCTGATGGTCGTCGTATTCGTCTCGCCGCTATGCGCGCTGTCGTCGGCCTTGTTCTCGGCGCGCGTCACTCACCACATCATTCTGATCGCGGCTATTGCGCCGCTGCTCGCCCTCGCGTTTCCATGGCCGCGCCTCGCCTGTCCACCGCTCGTGCCGGTAGTCGCCGCGCATGCGGTGTTCATCTGGCTCTGGCATGCACCCGGCCCCTATGCGTGGGGGCTCTCCACGGTGCCGGCCTACTGGCTCATGCAACTCACGCTGCTCGGCAGCGCATGGTTCATGTGGCGCAGCATCTTCTCGCCATCGGTGCCGACCGGCGCGGCACTGATGGCGCTCGTCGCGACGATAGGACATATGGGCCTGCTCGGCGCATTGATCGTGTTCGCGCCGGTGCCGCTCTATGTCGCGCACTTCGCGACCACGGCCGCATGGGGGCTCACGCCGCTCGCCGACCAGCAACTCGCAGGACTGCTGATGTGGGTACTCGGAATGATCCCCTACTTCATCGCGGGACTTCGGCTTGCCTGGTCCAGCCTGCACGTCAGAGAGCCCGCACTGTGACGACCCTTCTGAAATTCATGCATCTCGCCGCGATTGCGCTATGGTCGGGCGGCCTGATCGTGTTGCCGTTCCTGTTCTGGCAACGCGGCGCGCAAACGGAAGGCACCGAGCTCGATCGCCTGCACCGCATCACGCGCATGGTCTATGTGGAACTGACTTCTCCTGCCGCCTTCGTCGCGATTGCGAGCGGCACGGTGTTAATTTTTCTGCAGGCCACCTTCGTCGAATGGTTCTCGCTGAAGATGGTGCTGGTCGGCATCATGGCGATGCTGCACGTCGTGGCCGGCCTCGTGCTGCATGACGTGTTTCTGCCCGACGGCCGTTTCAGCCGCGCATCGTTGATCGTGCTGAGCGTCGCGTACGTGGTCGTGATCGTCGCGATCATCTGGATCGTGCTGGCCAAGCCGCACATCGACTCGAACCTGCTTGCCCCGCATCTGTTCGAGCCCGGCGGACTTGGCCGCTGGCTGCATCACTCCTTCGGCGAAACCAGAATACCCACGCCATGATCGAACACGAGCTTGCCCCCATGCCAGCCGGCGAAGCCCGTCATCACCGAGGCGAGCACCGACAGCGCGAGACCATGCGGCAGGATCTGCTCGGGGTAGAACAGCCGCACGCCCCAGTTCGCGCCCGCGATTGCGACGAGCGTCATCGCGGCGACCGCGTGCGACCAGCTCGCTTCCCTGAGACGGATGCCGCGCACGAGCAACAACTCGGCCGTGCCGACGAAGCTCGCGGCCACGCCGCTCCAGAATGCGAAGCCAGCCGCCCACAAACCGGCACGCACCCAGAACGGATCGCCCGTCCACCAGTAGAGCACGTCGACGCCCAGCGTCGCGACGACGAACGCGATCGGGAAATGCACCATCATCACGTGGATAGGATGACCGACGAGTGCAACGGCCGAGCCCGCATCGAGCCGCAACAGTTCCAGCAGGACTTCGCTTCTGCTTTCGGATCCGGAATTGCCTTGTTTTGCCATGATGAAAGTTCCTCGCGTCGAATGCTTAATCGTGCGAACTATCATAGCCGTTTGCGGTTGATGGTCCAAGCGGGATTGATCGCGGCGTTATGCGGCTGCGCCGGTCCGCTGTCGACGCTCGAACCCTCCGGTCCCGCGGCGGCGTCCATCGCCGGACTATGGTGGGTCATGCTGGCAGGCTCGGCGCTGCTGTTCGCGCTGGTGCTCGTGCTGTTCTACCTCGTGATCCGTCATCCGGGCTGGGGCTCGCGCGTGTCGCCCGCGCGCTGGATCGTGCTCGGCGGCCTCGTGCTGCCCGCCGTGGTTCTGCTGCCGCTGATCGGCTATGCGCTCTATGCGGGCGAACTGCTGCTGCCGTTGCGCGCGCATGCGCCCATGCGCATCGAAGCGATCGCGCAGCAATGGCGCTGGACCTTCCGCTATCCGGACGAAGGCAACGTCGAAACCGAGAACGTGCTGCATCTGCCGGCGGGCACGCCGGTCGATATCGTCGTCACGAGCCGGGACGTCGTGCACGCGTTCTGGATTCCGCGCTTCGCCGGCAAGATCGACGCGCTGCCCGGTCATGAAAACCGCCTGCGCATCGAAGCCGATCAGCCGGGCGAGTACTCCGGACAATGCAACGAGTTTTGCGGCATCGGCCACGCGGGCATGCATTTCAGCGTGATCGTCGATCGTTCCGAAGACTTTTCCGCCGCCGTCAGAAGCGCCGCCACCGGGGAGATAAGGAAATGAGCGTGCCCATCGAACCGCAATCGCAGGGCATGAGCGCGTTGCGGCTGCACCGTCAGCTTGCCGCGATCTGGGCCACCGGGCCTGGCGTGCAGAGACTCGCCGCGGTCAACCATAGCGTGCTCGGCATGCGCATGATGATGACCTCGTTCGTGTTCTTCGCGATCGCGGGCATTCTCGGCATGCTCACGCGCGTACAGCTCGCCACGCCGCACGCGGCCTTCATGGACGTCGAGACCTACAACCAGGTCTTCACGATGCATGGGTCGATGATGCTGTTCCTGTTCGCGATTCCGATGGTGGAAAGTTTCGCGGTCTATCTCACGCCGAAAATTCTCGGCACGCGCGACTTCGCGTTTCCGCGTCTCACCGCGTACGGCTACTGGTGCTATCTGTTCGGCGGCACGATCCTGACGGTCTCGCTCATTCTGCGCAGCGCGCCGGACGGCGGCTGGTTCATGTACACGCCGCTGAGTTCGCATGTCTACACACCGGGGCTGAACGCCGACGTATGGCTGCTCGGCATCACCTTCGTCGAGATCTCGGCGCTCTCGCTCGCGATGGAGATCGTCGTCTCGATCCTGAAGATGCGCGCGCCGGGCATGTCGCTCGACCGCATGCCGATCTTCGCGTGGTACATCCTCGTGACCGCGATGATGATGATCGTCGCATTTCCGCCGCTGATTCTCGGCTCGATCCTGCTCGAAGTGGAACGCGCCTTCAACCTGCCGTTCTTCGATCCGACGCGCGGCGGCGACCCGCTGCTCTGGCAGCATCTGTTCTGGCTGTTCGGCCACCCCGACGTCTACATCATCTTCCTGCCGATGGCAGGCGTGCTCTCGACCATGATCCCGGTCTTCGCGAGAAGAAAGCTCGTCGGCTACAAGGCGATCGTCGTCGCGATCATCGCGCTCGCGTTCCTGAGCTTCGGCATCTGGGTCCACCATATGTTCACGGTGGGCATTCCGCATCTCGCGCTCGCGTTCTTCTCGGCCGGCTCGGCAATCGTCGCGGTGCCCACCGCGATCCAGTTCTTCGCGTGGCTCGCCACGCTGTCGCACGGCCGGCCACGCTGGGACGTGCCGATGCTGTACATCTTCGGTTTCTTCTTCGTGTTCACCTGCGGCGGCCTGACCGGCGTCATGCTCGCGATGGTGCCGTTCGACTGGCAGGCGCACGACACCTACTTCGTCGTCGCGCACATGCATTACGTGGTGGCCGGCGCACTCGCGTTTCCGATGCTGGCCGCGTTCTACTACTGGCTGCCGCTGCTGACCGGCCGCACCGCCGTGCACAAGCTCTCGATACCGGCGTTCTGGCTCGTGTTCATCGGCTTCAACATGACGTTCTTCATGATGCACCTGACCGGCCTGCTCGGCATGCCGCGGCGCATCTTCACCTATAGCGGCGACGAAGGCTGGAACGGGCTCAATCTGCTGTCGTCGCTGGGTAGCTTCGTCATGACGATCGGCTTCGCCCTCGTCGCGATCGACATCCTCGTGCAGCTGCGTTTCGGCCGGCGGGTGCGGCGTAATCCGTGGGAATCGACCACGCTCGAATGGGCCATGCCGATTCCGCCCGCGCCCTATGCATTCGCATCGATTCCGCACGTCGACGCGCAAACCGAACAGGTCGGCCCCGGCCGGCTCGCGGCCTCGCTCGCGCGCGGCGAAGGCTATCTCGGCTTCACGCGCAACGGCTGGCAGGAAGCGCTCGGCGTGCATATGACCTCGGGCGAGCCGGAGCAGCTGATCGTGCTGCCGCGCCCGACCTATCTGCCGCTCATTACCGCGACCGTCACCTGCGCGGCGGTGCTGGCGATGCTGTTCAAGTTCTACTGGCTGTCGCTCGCCTTCGCGTTCGTGACGTTCGGCCTCTTCGTCTACGCGGGCCAAAGCGCCGGCCATGCGCGCGATTACGGCGCGCTGCCCGTGGGCCGCGGCGTCAGCGTACCGCCGCATACCGAAGTAGCCGGCGCGCCGTCGTGGCTCGCGCTGGTCTGCACGCTCGTCGCGAACGGCACGCTGTTCACCTCGCTCGTGTTCGGCACGTTCTACCTGTGGATCGCCGCGCCGAACTGGCCGGCCGCCGTCACGCCACAGCCGAGCCGTCTGCTCGCGTTCGTCACGCTCGCCGCGCTCGCGGTCGCGACGGCGGCGACGCGCGGCTCGCTGCGCGCGT